>NZ_JBHXMA010000001.1:0-268249 GCF_042721035.1 Streptomyces sp. NPDC058464 | reverse complement strand
CCCCTCGGCCATCCGCCGCACCCCCCTGACGCGCTACCCCAGCCTCCCCCTGCTCTCCGGCCCCCCCCCCCCGCCCGGCCGCCCCCCGCGCCCCCGCCCGGCCCCCCGCCCCCCCCCGGCCCTTACTGGCCCCCCCCCGGTGCAACGACCCCCCGGCTCCCCCCCCGCGGCGCCCCGGGCGCCCACCCCCCCCCGCCGGCCCCACGGTTCGGAGGCGTCCCCGTTCAGTCGCGCGCGGACACGCGCTCCGCCTCCAGGGAGGTGGACTTGGCGATCACGACGGTCTCCTGCGGGCGTCGGGCCCGCAGCCCCGTGAGCGTGATCAGCAGTCCGGCGAGGGCCACACCCGTGACCACCACGAAGCCGGGACGGTAGCTGTCGAGCACCGCCTGCGGGGTCGCGTGGGCGGGTGCGCCCGCGGTGACCACGGCCGTGACGATCGCCAGGAAGATCGCACCGCCCACCTGCACCGAGGTGTTGAGGAGCCCGGAGACCATGCCCTGCTCGTGGTCGTCGACGCCGTTGGTGGCCTGGATGTTGAGGGAGGGGAAGACCAGGGCGCAGGCCGCGCCGATCAGCAGCATCGACGGCAGGATGACCGCCGCGTAGACCGGGTCCAGGTCGACACGCAGGAACAGGGCGTATCCGAGGGCCATGAACGCGAAGCCGGCCGCTATCAGCCGCGGGGTGCCGAAGCGGTCCACGACCGCCCCTACCTTGGTCGACGACACCGCCACCAGCGCGCCCGCGGGCAGGAAGGCCAGGGCGGTGTGCAGCGCCGACCAACCGAGTACGGACTGCATGTAGAGGGTGGTCAGGAACTGGAAGCCGACGTACGAGCCGAAGAAGGCGATCGCGCCGAGCTGGGCGCGGACCTGGTTGCCCGAACGCAGCACGGCGAGGCGGATGAGCGGGCCGGGGGAGCGGCGTTCGACCCGGACGAAGACGGTGAGCAGGACGGCGACCGCGAGGAAGGAGAGCAGGGTGCGGGCCGACGCCCAGCCGACCTGCGGGGCCTCCACGACGGTGAACACCAGGAGCAGCATCGAGGCGGTGCCGAGGACCGCGCCGGGGATGTCGTATCCGTTGTGGTCGCGTTCGCGGGAGCTGCGCGGCAGCAGCCTGAGGCCGGCGAGGAGCGCGATCAGGGCGATGGGGGCGGGCAGCAGCATGGTGAAGCGCCAGCTCGCCTCGGTGAGCAGGCCGGACAGCACCAGGCCCATGGAGAAGCCGGTGGCCGCGCAGGTGGTGTAGATGGAGAGGGCGCGGTTGCGCAGCGGACCCTCCGGGAACGTGGTCGTGATGATCGAGAGGCCGGCCGGCGCGGTGAAGGCCGCGCTGAGTCCCTTGATGAAGCGGCTGGCGATCAGCAGCGGGCCCGAGTCGACCAGCCCGCCGAGGAGCGAGGCGAGCGCGAAGACGCCGAGGGCCACGAGGAACACCTGGCGCCGGCCGAGCAGGTCGGCGGTGCGGCCGCCGAGCAGGAGCAGGCCGCCGTAGCCCAGGATGTAGCCGCTGACGATCCATTGCAGCGTCGAGGTGGAGAGATGCAGGTCGGAGCCGATCGACGGCAGGGCGACGCCGACCATCGACACATCCAGCGCGTCCAGGAACATGGCGGCGCAGAGCACCAGCAGCGTGCCCCAGAGCCGGGGGGTCCAGCGTCCCTCGGAAGCGGGGGCGGTGAGCGGAGAGGTCATGAACCCAGACAGTACATGCACATGCATCGAATGCAAACGCATTTAATTACGATGCAACAATCTGGTTTCTCTGCTACGGTGCCCGGATGGCGGCGACGAAGCCCGAGCAGGCGCTCGTGGAGCAATGGCGGGACATCCTGGCCCTGCACGCCCGCACCCAGTGCGAGCTCGACCGTGTCCTGCACGGCCACGGCCTGTGCGCCAGTGACTTCGAGGTCCTCGACCTGCTCTCCGACGGCCCGGCGCCGGACGGCGCCTGCAGCTTCCGCGTACAGGAGATCGCCGAGCGGGTGCACCTCAGCCAGAGCGCGCTGTCCCGGCTGATCGCCCGCCTGGAGAAGGACGGCCTGGTCGAGCGGGCCATGTGCCCGGAGGACCGGCGGGGCGTGCGGGTGGCGCTCACCGGCAAGGGGCGCGCACTGCACGGCGAGGTGCTGCCGGTGCAGCGCGCGGTGCTCACCAGGATGCTGACCGCCGAGTCAGGCTGAGCCCGGCCGGTTGCCCAATCGGGCGGTCAGATACCGGAGTTCGTCAGCCAGAGCTCGGCGAGTTCCGGGTCGCCGGTCACCGTGGGCACCGGCACCCGGTTCCACAGGGCCAGGTACAACTGGTCGGCGGGACCGGAGAGTTCGGCCGTGGCGCCGGGGAGCGTACCGGGTTCCGTGACCGGCGGTCGCGCCGACAGCCGTACCGTCCATGCCCCGGCCGCGTCTGCCGTGCGCACCCGCAGCACCCGCGGGTGTTCGCTGCGGACCCGGCTGCGGGCGCGGGCGTGGAAGCCGCGCAGCAGTTCGTCGATGCCGTCGACCGCGAAGTCCGTGCCGACCGGGGACGCCGGACCGCCCCGTGCGGCCTCGGCGTCGTACCGGTGGACGGTCGTCTCATGCGCCTGCCTGCGGAGCCAGAAGGCCAGCGGCGAGGGGACCGGGGCGGGGTGGAAGGTCCAGCACGTCACGTCCTGCGGTGCGCCGCCGAGGGTGTCGACGAGCCGGCGGTGGCCCTCCCGGTACCAGGCGGTCAGTTCGGTGCCGTCGATGCCCGGCGGGTCCGGGATCGGGCGGGGCGAGGTCTCCGCGTCGGCGACGACACCGGCGGCCCACCGGTGGATGGTGCCGGTGTGCCGCAGCAGGTCGCGCACCCGCCAGTCAGGGCAGGTGGGCACCGGGGCGTCGAGCCCCGCCTCCAGGGCGGCCGCGGCCAGCAACCGGCCCTCCCGGTCGAGGATCTCGAGGAACTCGGCAGTCTCCATGCCGTGAGTCTGCCGGATACGCGGCGCGGAGAGGGCCGTCAGCGCAGCAGGAACCCCACCGCGTAGCCCAGGGCGTTGACCGCCCAGTGCAGGGCCATCGGCGCCAGCAGGGAGCCGCTGCGATCACGCAGCCAGCACAGCAGACAGCCCGCCACGGCCGTGAACAGCACGGCGCCGATGTCCACCAGGACCGCCCCCGCGACCGAGTGCCCGAAGAGCGAACCCAGGGTCGGCTTGTCCTTGTTGAGGTTCAGCGAGGGCAGGATGTGCCAGAGGCCGAAGAGCACGGAGGAGAGGACGGCCGCCGTCGTGGCCGTGCGCAGGCGGCAGAGCAGCGCGAACAGCACCCCGCGGAAGGCCGTCTCCTCCAGCAGCACCGTCCCCACGGGCACCGCGACCAGCGCCTTGAAGGCGATCTCCGAGCCGTTCAGCGCGTCCGTCCGCTGGTCCGCGAACAGCCCCCGGGTGACCGGCAGCAGGGCCGCACACAGATAGACCGCCGCGACGATCCCGATCAGGGCCGCCGCCCAACGCACCCCGTCCGCAAGGGTGTTCCGGCCCAGCCCCAGCTCCGACCAGCTGCCCCCGGCCCAGAACAGCAGCCCCACCAGGACGGCCGAGGCGACGGTCGCGGTGAGCAGGATCCAGGATCCGGCCCAGCGGTTGTCGAGCAGATTCGCGAGCACCAGGACGGTCACCACCGCCGCGACGGCGGTACGGGTGGGGAGCCGGGGGAGCCGGGGGAGGAGCGGCATGCCGGGCGGGGTGTCAGCGCCCGGCCGGGACGCGCGGCGGCACGGTGCCGGTCCGCGTGGGCGGCGTCGGCCCGGCCGCGGGCGGCATGGAGCGGGGGTTCTCGGTCGTCCGGGCCTGGGCCATGCCCACCACGATGGGACACCCCGCGAGGCTCTGCACCTTTTCCCGGAAGGGAGCGCGGTCCTGAAGGATCTTCCGGATGCGGCCGCGGGTGCGGTGGCCGATCGTGGTCCCGAGGTGGCCAAGTGAGTGGTGCGGGCAGGGCTCTGAATCGTACGAAGGAATGGAGTCGGCGGGCGGCGGAGCGGGTGCGCGGGTACGCGGGCCCCGGCCGGGTGGTCCGGCGGCGGCCGTGCTGGGGCGGCACCGGGGTGGCGGTCCTGTGCTACTGCCTGTCCCTCACCCCGTCGCTGCTCCCGCGCGCCTGGTGGCTCCAGGGACTCGCGGCCGGCGTCTCGGCCGCGTTCGGCTACGCCGTCGGCGCGGTACTGGAGACCCTCGCCCGGCTGCTGCTCCGCTGGGCCGGCGCCCGCATCCGCCCGCGGGTCCGCCGTGCCCTCTGGGCCGCCCTGGGCGTGCTCGGCGCCGCCGCGGTGGTCATCGTCACCGCCTGGAGCGTCCGCTGGCAGGGCCAGGTCCGCCGTGCGGTCACCCTGCCCCCGCACATCCTCTGGTGGCAGTGGGCGCTCGTCCCGGTGGTGGCCGCGCTCGTCGGGACGCTGCTGCTCCTGGCCGGCCGTACGGTACGGCTCGGCACCCGCGTCGTCGCCCGCGCGTTCGGCGCCCACCTGCCGCGCCCCTTCGCGTACGCCACCGGGGTGGCCCTCGCCGCGTTCGTGATCGTCGGAGTCGTCCAGGGCTTCCTGCTGCGCGCGGCACTGGACGCGATCGAGAGCGCCGCCTCCCTCGCCGACCAGGGCACCGCCAAGGGCGTCCACCGGCCCGGCCTGCCCACCCTCTCCGGCAGCCCGGACTCCGCCGCGCCCTGGGACACGCTGGGCGCCAAGGGCCGCGACTTCGTCGGCACGGCCACGCCGCGCGCCGACATCGCGGCCTTCACCGGCCGCCCGGCGGTGGATCCGGTACGGGTCTACGTCGGCCTGCGCTCCGCCGACAGCCTCGACGAACGCGCCGCCCTCGCCGTACGCGAACTCGAACGCACCGGCGGCTTCTCCCGCAGCGTCCTCGCCGTCATGGGCACCACGGGCACCGGCTGGATCAACGGCCAGGGCAGCAATCCCCTGGAGTACATGTGGGGCGGCGACACCGCTCAGGTCGCCATGCAGTACTCCTACCTCCCCAGCTGGGTCTCCGCGCTCACCGAGGACGAGGCCGCCGACACCGGACGCGCACTCTTCGACGCCGTCTACGCCAAGTGGCGGACGCTCCCCGCCGGCTCCCGCCCCCGGCTCCTCGTCTACGGGGAGAGCCTCGGCTCCTTCTCCATGGAGTCCGCCCTGGACGGCTCGGTGTCCACGCTCGTCGCGAAGACCGGCGGCGCGCTGTTCGTCGGGCCGACCTACGACAACCCGCTGTGGAGGACGGTCACCGCCCAGCGGCAGCCGGGCAGCCCCGAATGGCGGCCGGTGGTCGACGACGGGGCACATGTGCGCTTCGCGCAGGTGCCGGCCGACTACGGCATCCCGGCCGCGCCCTGGGGCGAACCGCGCGCGGTCTACCTCCAGAACGGCTCCGACCCGGTCGTCTGGTGGTCGCCCGACCTCGCCTTCCGCAAGCCGGACTGGCTGGACCGGCCGCGGGCCCGGGACGTCTCACCGGCGATGCAGTGGTATCCGCTGCTGACGTTCTGGCAGGTGGCATGCGACCTGGCCGGCGCCGACAGCGTCCCGGACGGCTTCGGCCACCGATACGGGACCCTGCCCACGAGCGCCTGGGCGGAGATCACGAGTCCACCGGAGTGGACGGCCGCCGACACGGCAAGACTCGCCGGGGTGCTGGAGTCGGTACGGGAGCCGGGCCTGCTGGACTGACCGGGGCTGCTGGACTGAGGGGTCGGCCTTCTCGACGAGCCGTTGCCGCGAGCGGTCGCCACGGGCCGTCGCCACGGGCCGAGTTCCGGTGGCGATCTCCTGCCTGCCGCCGAGAGCGAACCTGACGTCTCCGTCGCCACGCGTCCCGATTCGGCGTGCCGGCAACCTTGCTGATGACCCGTCACGACGTGTCACGCTGGCCGTAGTTGCCGCGGCCGGACTCCGGTGCCGGCCGGCATTCCCTTCCGGAGGCATTCATGACGGCACCCGCGGACGGACCGCCCGTCGACCTGCGGTCCGACACCGTCACGCGGCCCGACGCACGGATGCGCGAGGCCATGGCCCGCGCCGAGGTCGGCGACGACGTCCTGGACGGCGACCCCACCATGCGGGCGCTGGAGGCGAAGGTCGCCGCACTGCTCGGCACCGAGGCCGCGCTGTGGGTGCCCAGCGGTTCGATGGGCAACCTGATCGCACTGTTCGTCCACCTCGACCGCGGCGACCGTTTCCTCGCCCCGGACCGCGCGCACATCCTCGACATGGAGCTCGGCACGGCCGCCTGGCTGGCCGGAGGCATGCCCCGCCCGCTGCCCTGGACGGCCGGCCCCGGTGTGCCGAGCCCGTCCGACATCGGCCGGACCGTCACCCGCGGCGGACCCTACTTCACGCTGCGGGACCGGCTGCTGTGCCTGGAGAACACCCACAACGCGGCGGGCGGCACGGTCACCACACCCGAGCAGCACCGCGGGCTGACCGGCGCCGCCCACGAGGCCGGCCTGTCGGTGCACCTCGACGGCGCCCGGCTGTGGAACGCCGCGGTCGCCCTGGGGGTGCGGCCGGCCGACCTGGTCGCGGGTGCCGACACCGTGCAGGTCTGTCTGAGCAAGGGACTCGGTGCACCGGTGGGCTCGGTGCTGGCCGGAGACACGGAGTTCGTGCGGGCGGCGCGCCGGGTCCGCAAGATGCTCGGGGGCGGTGTCCGGCAGGGCGGGGTGCTCGCCGCCGCCGGTCTGGTGGCCCTGGAACGCGTGGACCGACTCGCCACCGACCATGACCACGCCCGGCTGCTCGCGGCCGGTCTGGCCGAGCGGGGGCGGAAGGCGGTCGCACCGCAGACCAACATCGTCATGGTGCCCGTCGACGACCCGCCCGCCACTGTCCGCGTACTCGCCACCCGGGGAGTCCTCGCGGTGCCCGCGGCCGCCGCCGTGCGCATGGTCACGCACTGCGACGTGACACGCCGCGACATCCTGCGGGCCGTCGACGCGTTCCCGCCGTCCGGCTGAGGCGGGAGTGCGTTCGGCGGGCCGGACGCGGGCTTCGGTCAGTGTCCTGCCGTGCGCCGGGTCAGGAGCGCGATGGCCGCGGCGGTGGCGGCGAGGGCCGCGACGGTGGTGAGGGCGGTGGGGAGGGAGAACCAGTCCGCCATGAAGCCGATGGCGGGTGGTCCCAGGAGCATGCCTCCGTAGCCGAAGGTGGAGGCGATGGCGACCCCGTCGGGACCGGCCAGCCTGCCCGCGCGTTCGACGGCGACGGGGAAGAGGTTGGCGAGGCCGAGTCCGGTGATCGCGAATCCGAGGAGGGCCGCCCACAGGGCCGGGGCGAGTGCGCCGAACAGCATCCCGATCGCGGCGGTCGCGCCGCCGAACACCAGGGTCCGGGTCTGCCCCAGGACCTCGAGCAGCCTGGTGCCGCTGAGCCGGCCGACGGTCATGGCGAGGGCGAAGCAGGAGTAGCCGATGGCGGCCGCACCGGGTGCGGCGCCGAGGTCCTGCTCCAGGTGCAGGGCGCTCCAGTCGGCCATGGCCCCCTCGCCGTAGGCCGTGCACAGGGCGATCAGACCGAACGTGACGACGAGCAGACGGGTGCGGGGTGCCGGGCGGTGCGGTGCGGATGCCGCCCGCGGTGCGTCGTCCTCGGGCGTGGTGGGAGGGGGAGTGCGGAGCAGGGTGCGGCCCGCGAAGAAGGTGACCGCCAGGCCGATCACGGTGAGGCAGAGCAGGTGCTGCGTGGGGGTCAGCACCCCGGCGATCAGTGAACCCAGACCGGCGCCGGTCATGCCGCCCAGGCTGAAGGCGGCGTGGAAGCTGGGCATGACCGGGCGGCGCAGGGCTCGCACCAGGTCGACCGCGGCGCTGTTGAAGGCCACGTTGATGGAGCCGTAGGCACCGCCGAACACCAGCAGTACGGCGCCGAGGGCCAGGACCGAGTGGGTGAGCGGGGGCAGGGCGACGCTCAGGGAGAGCAGGACGGCGCAGACGACGGTCACGGGGTGGGCGCCGTAGCGGCGGCACAGCCGTCCGGTGAACATCATCGTGATCACGGCGCCGGCCGAGACACCGAGCAGGGCGAGGCCCAGGGCGCTGGCCGAGGCGCCGGTCTGTTCCTTGATGGCCGGGATGCGGACGACCCATCCGGCGAAGACGAAGCCGTCCATGGCGAAGAAGACGGTCAGGGCGATACGGAGTCGGGTGAGGGCGTTTCCGGGCACGGCGGTGTGCGACCGGAGTTTGTTTATTAGCGGCACAAACTCAGGCTAGGCGAATACCGGCGACTCGGACAAGGGCGTCGCCTCGGGGCGAGCCCCCAGGGGTCAGCCGATGCTCGTCCAGCGGGAGGCGTCCGCGGCGCTGCGCTCGACGGCCTCCAGGACGTACTGGACCTGCAGGCCGTCGGCGAACGACGGGCGCAGGTCGCTTGCGTCGTCCGCCAGCGCCGTCAGGAAGTCGTGGACCTGGTGGACGAACGCGTGCTCGTAGCCCAGTCCGTGACCGGGCGGCCACCAGGCGCTCAGGTACGGGTGTTCGGGCTCGGTCTCCAGGATCCGGCGGAATCCCGCCTCCGTCTCCGGGTCGGCAGCGTCGTACAGGTGGAGCTCGTTCATCGACTCGAAGTCGAAGGCGAGCGACGCCCGTGATCCGTTCACCTCGATCCGCATCGCGTTCTTGCGCCCGGTGGCGAAACGCGTCGCCTCGACCACGACGAGTCCGCCTCCTTCCAGCCGGCCGGTGAACGCGGTCGCGTCGTCGACGGTCACCTGCCCACGCCGGGTCCCGGCCCGCGCCGCCAGCCCGCTGGACTCTTCCGGCAGCGGTCGCTCGGCGACGAACGTCGCCTGCGTCGCCGACACCCCGGTGAGCCGCTCTCCGGTCAGGTGCTGGAGCAGGTCGACCAGGTGCGACCCGAGGTCCCCCAGCGCGCCGGAGCCGGCCCGTTCCCGGCGCAGCCGCCACACCAGCGGGAACTCCGGGTCGACGATCCAGTCCTGCAGGTACTGGGCCCTGACGTGCCGCACCTCGCCGATCACGCCCTCGGCGACCAGCCACGCGGCGTGCGCCAGTGCCGGCACCCGGCGGTAGTTGAAGCCGACCATCGACCGGACGCCGGACTCTGCCGCGACCCGCGCGGCGGCGGCCATGCGTTCGGCCTCGTCGGCCGTGTTGGCGAGGGGCTTCTCGCACAGCACGTGCTTGCCGGCGGCCAGGGCGGCGATCGCGATGTCGGCGTGGGAGTCGCCGGGCGTGCAGATGTCGACGACGTCCACGTCGGCACGCCGTACCGCCTGCTGCCAGTCGTCCGCCCAGTCACCCCACCCCAGCCGCTCGGCCGCCCGGGCCGCACGTTCCGGGTCACGGCCGCAGACGACGGTCATGCCGACGTCGAAGGGCAGCTCGAACATCCGGGGAGCGGTGCGCCAGGCCTGGGAGTGCACGGCTCCCATGAACGAGTGACCGATCATCGCCACCCCGAGGCGGGGGCGGCCGGGAACAGGAGCGGGAGAAGGGCGGGGCACGGGGTCTCCGTCTCGGTGGATTCGACAGGGTGTGGGGGAGCGGCGGCGCTACGGGACGAGGGCGCCGCGGACCGACGGCCAGCCGGCGAGGGCGGCACGTACGTCCGGGTGGTTCTCGTCGCGCAGAGCCGCCGCGTACGCCTGGTCGAGCACGTCGTCGACGAGCACCCGCCGTCCGGTCCGGGCCGACAGCACCGCGGCCTCGACCATCGCCAGGCTCATGGCGTTCTCGTGCACCTCACCCATGGGTACGCCGCCGGTCCGCAGCGACTCGACGAAGACCTGGAGCGCTCCGGCGATGTCGGAGTACGGGGAGCGGGGGCGCTCGGCGGGTTGTACGTCGGCGACGAGCACGGGCTCGTTGTCGCCGTCCCACAGCGCCGAGCCCTTCTCGCCGCTCGCCCGCCAGGTCCCGTTCCACGACGTCTCGGCGCCCGGACTGCACCAGCTGCCGTTGTACGCGTAGCGTGCCCCGCCGGCCATCTCGAAGACGGCACTGGCCGCGGCGTCGCCTTGGTACCAGCTCCACGACGGGTTGTACGCCTGGCAGTAGGCGGCGACCGGATCCGCGCCGAGCAGGAAACGGGCCGCGTCGAAGGCGTGGATCGCCATGTCGACCAGCAGCGGGTAGGCCATCTCCTCGCGGAAACCGCCGAAGCGCGGGGCCTTGAAGAACTCGGTCGTCAGGGTGCCGATCGCACCGAGTTCCCGGAGCATCCCGCGCAGGGCGAACAGCTGGGGGTTCCAGCGCCGGGACTGGCTCACCATGAACAGTTCGCCGCTCACCTCGGCCGCGGCCGCCAGGGACAGGGCGCGGGCCAGGGTGTCGGCGATCGGCTTCTCGCCGAGGACCGGCAGCCCGGCGCACAACGCGGCGGTGGTGACGGGGTGGTGCGCCTCCGGAACCGTCACGTTGACGACCGCCTGGGCACCGGTGCCGGCCGCGAGCGCGACCGCGTCGGAGCCTACCGGGAGGCCGGGCCGGCCGAGGTCCGCCGCGGCCCGCCGGGCAGCGGCCAGGTCGAGGTCGACGATGCCGACGAGCTCGGTCTCGGACGAGGTGGTGACGGTGGTCAGCCACTGCCGGCCCATGGAGCCGGCGCCGACCACCACGACGCGCAGGGGGTTCTCCGGCCCGCAACCGATGATTCGGTGGGTTCGGTGGGTCATCGCAGCGGCCCGGAGTAGGACGTGCCGTTGAAGAAGTCGTCGGTGTCGTAGCGCAGCAGCTCCGGGTGGCCGCGCTCGGGCCGGTCCGTACGCGCCCACTGGACGCCGTTGGCGATCACCCGGCGGATGTCCTTGTGGTGGTAGACCGGGTAGTCCTGGTCGCCGGGGCTGAAGTAGAAGATCCTCCCGTGGCCGCGGCGGAAGGTGCAGCCGCCGCGGATCACCTCGCCGCCCGTGAACGAGCTGACGAAGACCAGCTCGTCCGGGGCGGGGATGTCGAAGAACTCCCCGTACATCTCGTCCTCTTCGACGACGATCGGATGGGGCACTCCGCGGGCGATCGGGTGGGTGGGATCGACCGTCCACACCAGCTCGCGATCGTGCTCGTTGCGCCAGCGCAGGGTGCAGCTGGTGCCCATGAGTTTCACGAAGATCTTCGACCAGTGGCCGGAGTGCAGCACCACCAGGCCCATGCCCGACAGCACGTGCCGGTGCACCCGTTCCACGACCTCGTCGGACACCTCGGCGTGGGCGGCGTGTCCCCACCAGGTGAGGACGTCGGTGCCGGCGAGCACCTCCTCGGTCAGGCCGTGTTCGGGGTCGTCCAGCGTCGCCGTGCGTACGGTGCAGGCGTCACCGAGGTTCTCCCTGATGCCCTCCGCGATCGTCGTGTGCATGCCCTGCGGATAGATCCTGGCCACATGCTCCTCGAGCTTCTCGTGGCGGTTCTCGCCCCACACGGTCACCTGGAGCGGGGGCGTGGGGGATGCGGAAGACGTGGTCACAGTGGTGTGCTGCCTTTCTCCGAAGTCGCCCGAAGAGCAGGTCATTTGACGGCTCCACCGGTCACGCCGGTGGCGATGTGGCGCTGTGCCACGAGGAGCAGGACGAGAGCCGGGACCGAGGCGAGGGTCGCGGTGGCCATCACCGCGTTCCAGTCGCTCACATGGGCGCCGAGGTACTGGTAGAGGCCGAGCGTGACGGGGCGGACGTCCTCGGTCGTGGTCAGGGTCAGCGCGAAGAGGAAGTCGCTCCAGGTGAACAGGAAGGTGAACAGCCCTGCCGTGATGAGGGCGTTCCTGCTCATCGGCAGGACGATCGAGACGAACGCCCGCAGCCGGCCCGCCCCGTCCACCCGGGCCGCCTCGATCACCGAGGGCGGGATGTTGCCCATGAAGGCCCGCAGGATCAGGATCGCGAAGGGGACGCCCGCCGTGGAGTCGGCCAGGATCAGGCCGGGGATCGAGTTGAGCAGGCCGAGGTCGTTGTAGGCGCTGTAGAGGGCGTTGGCCACGACGATGCCGGGGACCATCTGGCTGATCAGGATCCCGAGCAGCGCCGGGCCGACCCAGCGCGCGTGGACGTGGGCGAGCGCGTACGCGGCCGGGCTCGCGACGGCCAGGCTGAACGCCACGCTCCCCACGGCGACGATCAGGCTGGTCACGAGGTTGGGCCCTTGCTGGCTCAGCGCGGTGGCGTAGCCGTCGAGGTCCAGGCGGGTGGGGAACCAGGAGGTGCCCACGGCGGCGTTGCCCGGCTGCAGGGAGACGTTGACCATCCAGTAGACCGGGAACAGCATCACGGCCAGGATCAGCGCCCCGACCGCGGTGTACCCCCACGGCCGCCGGGAGCGCCGCCCGTGGACGGGTGGGTGCGTGACCGGTCGGCCGGTGGTGTGCGTGATCGGTGTCATGACGGCCTCACAGCTCGACGGCGCGGCGGTTCGCGCGCAGGTAGAGGACGGCGAAGACCAGCGAGACGGCGATGAGAATGTTGCCGAGCGCGGCACCCTGCCCGAAGTCGAACTGCTGGAAGGACAGTTGGTAGGACTGGCTGGCGATGGTCTGCGTCGCGTTCGCCGGTCCGCCGCCCGTGAGCCCCAGGATGACGTCGAGCACCTTGACCGTGTAGACGACGCCGAGCACGAGCACCACGGCGACCACGGGGCGCAGCAGCGGCCAGGTCACGTACCGGAACGCCCGCCACCCCGTCGCGCCGTCGAGGGCCGCCGCCTCGTATAACTCCTCGGGGATGTCCTGGAGTCCGCCGTAGAGGATCGCGACGTTGAAGGGGATCCCGATCCAGATGTTGACGCCGATCACCGCGATCAGCGCCAGCGAGGTGCTGGTCAGCCACCCGGGACGGTCCTGTACGAGGTGCAGGTCACCGAGGAACCGGTTGAGTACCCCGTTGTCCTGGTCGAGGATCCAGCGCCACACCGTGCTGGAGACGATCAGCGGCACCAGCCACGGCAGCAGGAGCAGGGACCGCAGCACGCCGTTCAGGGGGAACCTGCGGCGGAAGAACACGGCGATCGCCAGGCCGGTGAGGAACTGCCCGGCGATCGAACCCACGGTGAACAGCGCCGTGTTGAGGAGCGCCTTGTCGAAAACGGAGGAGGACACGACGGCCCGGTAGTTGGCGAGCCCGGCCCAGGGCGCCCGTCCGGTGTAGAAGGTGGTCGTGGTGTAGTGCTGGAACCCCATGACGACGTTCTTCACCACCGGGTAGCCGAAGAAGGCGACCATGTAGGCCAGGGCGGGAAGCAGGAACGGCAGGTGGGACTGGTGCCGTCGGCCGCGTCTGCCGAGTCCGCCGATCCTCCTGTCCGAGGGGGCACTGGCGCCGGGACCGTCCACGGCCCCCGCCGCCCGCCGCATCACGTCAGCCATCCTGGGCCTGCTTCAGTGCTTTCGCCGGGGTCGCCCCCTGGGTGAGCGCGGTCTGTATCGCGGTGTAGATCCTGGTGGCGGCCTTCGGCCAGTCCTTGCCCAACTCACCTGTGCGAGCACGGGCGTTGCGCACCTGCTCGGTGAACGCCCGCATCCTCGGCTGTTCTGCGGCGAACTTGTCCATCAGCGCGGTCTTGGTCGGCACGGTCTGGCGCTGCTCGGCCAGCGCCAGTTGGTTCTTGTCGGAGTTGAGGCAGGCGACGACCTTGGCCGCCTCGGCCTGGCGCTGTGCGTTGCCGGTCTGCGGGATGGTCCAGGTCTCGCCGCCCAGCGGGACGACCGGGGTGTCGCCGGCCTCGGGCACCGGGATCTGCACGACGCCGTAGTGCAGGCTCTTGTCCTTGTCCAGGACCGGGAACTGCCAGGGGCCGTTGACCATCATGGCCGCGTTGCCCGCCGCGAACTGGTCGTCGACGTCGGCCTGGCTCCAGTTGACCACCGACTTCGACGCGGATCCGCTCCCGACCAGGTCCACCCACAGCTGAAGGGCCTGCGCGACCTCGGGTGTCGCGATGTCCTTCTCGTCGCCGCCGTTGGACCACATGAAGGGCAGGAACTGCCAGGTGCCCTCGTAGGTGGCCGGTGCGGCGAAGGCGATGCCGTATCTCCTGCCCGAAGTGAGCTTCTTCGCGGCCGACTTGAGCTCCGCCCAGGTGGTGGGCGGCTCGATCCCCGCCTTGTCGAGCATGTCCTTGTCGTAGAAGAGACCGATCGTGTTGGTGACCGGCTGCAGGCCGTAGAGCTTGCCCTGGTAGGTCGAGGCGTCCACCACGCCCTTGGCGTATCCGTCCGCCGACAGGCCGAAGTCGCCGATCGGGGCGAGGGCGCCGCTGGCGGCGATCTGCTGCAGGTCTGGGTTGTCGAGCATCAGGACGTCGGGCAGGGTCCGCGAGGAGGCCTGTTGCAGCACCTTGGGTATCAGGGCGGGGCCGGCCACGGCCTCCCGCTCGATCTTCACCCCGTTCTGCCGTCCGCACGCGTCCAGGACCTTCGCGTAGATCCCCTTGTCGGGCTGGTCGGTGTAGTAGTCCATCACCCGCAGCGTGTCGGCGCCGCCGGACGATCCGGCGCTCGACCCGCAGGCGCCCAGGGAGAGCGGTGCCAGCAGCGCCAGGGCCGTCGCGAGCGTCGTTCTCCTGAGGAATGCTCGTCGTTGAGCCATGTTCGTCCTCTCCTCGTTCTCTCCTCGACCGGCGCTGTCTCGGGAGGACCGCGCGGGGGTGTCGATACGTATCGACAGAGGGTGCAGCTCGACGCCCGACGCGTACCGGATTCGATACGCATCGACAGCGATGACATGTCGTCCCCCGGGACTCGGGCCGCGGGGGTCAGGGGGCGGGCAGGGTGGTCCGGCGCCGGGTCAGCCGTGGGGTCACCAGCTCGACGGGCGACTGGGCGGGCACGCTCTCGCGGTTCAGGAGCCGGAACAGGATCCGCATCGCACGGCGTGAGACGTCCCTGGGTTCCAGCGAGAGGTTGGTGACGGGGGGTGTGGAGGTCTCGGCCGTGCGGTCCGTGCACAGTCCGATGACGGACAGGTCGCGGCCCGGAACCAGACCGCGGTCGAGCAGGCTCTGCAACGTCGGCTGGATCAGCTGGGGGTCGGGGACGACAAGACCGAGCCTGCCGCCGGCGCCGGGCCCCGGCTCCGCGAGCGCCACGTCCAGGGCGGCCTCGGCGCCGGCGCGGCTGATGTCCGGCGGGCTCACCTCGGCGTAGGCGATGCCGTGGGCGGCGGCCGAGTCCTCGGCTCCGCGCAGGAAGCGCCGGACGAAGTTGACGTCGCGCGCCATCACGTCACGCGGGTAGCCGAGGAGGACGACGCGGTCGTGCCCGGACGCGGCCAGCTCGTCCACGGCCATGCGCCCGGCCAGGGTGTAGTCCAGGTCGACGCAGTACAGGCCCGCAGGGTCGTCCGGCACCCCGATCAGGATGACGGGCACGCTCAGGCCGGCCGCCACCGGAATGCGCGGGTCCTTCGCCCCCACCTCCATCAGCACGATCGCGTCGCACAGCGACTGGTCACTCAGCCGGGTCAGGCCCTCGGCACCCTCGTCCTCGGTGGCCAGGATGACGTTGTGGTCCTCTTCGCGGGCGCACTTGGTGATCGTCTCGATGAAGGGCAGCACCCCCGTCATGTCGGCCCCCGGTGCGAAGGGCACGACCAGGCCGATCACCTGGCTGCGCTGGCTGGCCAGTGCGCGCGCACCCGCGTTGGGCTGGAACCCCAGCTCCTCGATCGCCTCCTCGACCCGACGCCGGGTCTCGGGCGAGATCGAACGGCGTCCGCTCATGACATAGGAGACGGTGCTCTGGGACACGCCGGCCAACCGGGCCACATCCCGGCTCGTCACCATGCGAACCCCTCCTTCGGCCTCGATCGGTCCGACTCGCGGCCGACCACTGTCGATGCGTATCGACTGGCTGCGACGAGACTGTAGGGATCGCCCACGAACAACGGCAAGGGCCGTGCGTCAAAAAAATCCACCGGGGCGGATGGACCCGCCGGTCGGTCACCGCGAGCAACCAACACCCGGATCCCCTCACGGATTTGACGAAGGAGACAGCGCTGCGCGGCCCACTTGCCCCCGGGGCAACCTGCCGGAAGGCGGGGAGCAGGGGCACCGCGCTGGTACGACGGTGCGGTTGGCAGTAACTGGCGGTCGAGGTCTTCCGGACGCGGTCCGTCACGGGGAACGGGTGTCCTGGAGGGTGGCGAGGAGCCGGGCCGCGGCGGCGAAACGGGACTGAGGGTGCCCCGAGGCGCCCCTCACCGCCGGCGAGGTGATCATCAATCCCGCCAAGGGGCACGAGCTGCACACGCACCCGGGCTCCGACGAGATGCGCTACTTCATCGACGGCGAGGGCGTTCAGACCGTCGGTGACTCGGGGGAGTTCCCGGTGGCGGCGGGGGACTTCGTCCACGTGCCCAGGGGAACGCCGCACTCCACCTTCAACACCGGCTGGCGGCAGCTGCGCGTCATCGCGGTCTGCACACCGGGCGGCGCCGAGCCGGCCCTGCGGGAGCTGCCCGACTTCACCGCGCTGCCTCCGGGCGTCCAGCCGGTCTGGGAACGGGCCCGCTGACCGGAGCGGTGCCCACCGCACCGCTGTTCTGCTGCGCCGGCCTCGCGGCGAGGGCCGTGAGGTAGCCGCGCAGCATGACCTTCGCCTCGTCGAGGAGGCCCGCGTCGCCCTCGGCGTCGCGGCGGAATGCCTCCTGGGCGAGCGCGTCGGCGGCGAGGACGGCGGCATGGCAGGCCCGGCCGAGCCCCTCCGCGTCGCCGGCGATGCCGAGCGCGAGCAGCACCCGGCGCACCCCGTCGGCCATCCGGCGCTTGTGCTCCCGGTCGGCCGCCCGGGTCCGGTCGGTCAGGCCGCTGCCGAACCACAGGGCGCGGAAGCCCTGTTCGGTGCGGTAGAGCCCGGCATAGGTGTCGATCAGCACGCCGACCGGGTCGGACCAGCGCTCGGCCGCCGCGCTGCGCACGAACTCCTCCATCACCGCTTCGAGCTGGGAGAAGTACGTGGCCGCCAGCGCGTCGATGATCGCGTCCCGGTCGGGCAGGTACTGGTACAGCGAGCCGACCGACACCCCGGCCTCCGCCGCGACCCGGGTCGTGGTCAGGGCCGGCACGCCCTCCGCGATCAGCACGCGCTCAGCCGCCTTCAGCACCCGCGCCAATCGGGCCTTGCTGCGGGCCTGTTGGGGAGTCCGGCGCAGTACGGCCCCGGTCTCCTCGGCGGTCGGCTCGGTCACCCGCGGCTCCTGAATCTGAACGTGACTTTGTTTCAGGTTTACGTTAGCGTCGCGGCCATGACGGACTCAAGCTCCGCGCTGGTTCAGGAACGGGCCGCGGTGGCGGACGTCTGCCGTCGCCTGGGAGCCGCGGGCCTGCTCATCGGTACGGCGGGCAACGTCAGCGTGCGGGTGGGGGACCGGGTCGCGGTCACCGCCACCGGTGCGGTGCTCGCCCAGCTCACCGCGGGCCAGGTGACGGTGGTCGACCTGGACGGCAAGGTCGTCGCCGGCACCCTCCAGCCGACCTCCGAACTCGACCTCCACCTCGGGGTCTACCGCCGCTACGGCGCCGGCGCGGTCGTCCACACGCACGCCCCGATGGCCACCGCACTCTCCTGCGTCCTCGATGAACTGCCGTGCATCCACTACCAGTTGCTGGCCCTCGGCGGCACCGTGCGGGTGGCGCCGTACGCCACCTTCGGCACCCCGGAACTCGCCGAGTCGGTGCTCGCCGCGCTCGACGGCCGCAGCGCCGCCCTGCTGGCCAACCACGGCTCGGTCACCGTCGGCCCGACCCTCGACAAGGCCGTCGAGAACGCCCTGTTGCTCGAATGGGCCTGCGGTGTCTACCAGCACGCGGCCGCCCTCGGGACGCCCCGCGTCCTGGACGAGCGGCAGCAACTCGCGGTCATCGAAGCCGCGATCGCCCGGAACTACGGCACCACCCACACCCTGCAGGAGGGCAAGCCATGAGAGTCGTCACGATGGGCGTCCATGTGCTGGACGTGCTGGTCCGGCCGGTGGACGCGATACCCGAGGGGCAGGGCGCCACCCTGGTCGAGGACATCAGGATGACCGCGGCCGGTACCGCCGGCGGGACCGCGCTCAGCCTCGCCAAGCTCGGCGCCACCGTCCGCAGCGCCGGGGCCATCGGCGCCGACGCGACCGGCGACATGCTGGTGCAGCTGCTCGGCAGGGCCGGGATCGACACCGGCTTCCTCGTCCGGCGCACGGACACCGCCACCTCGGCGAGCGTGCTGCCCATCCGCCCCAACGGCGACCGGCCCTCCCTGCACCTGCTCGGCGCCAACATCACCTACGGCGTCGACGACGTGCCCTGGGACGCCCTCGCCGAAGCCACCCATCTCCACCTCGGCGGCCCGGAGTTGATCGGCGTCGACGTCGCCGCGCGCATCCTGCACTTCGCCAAGGAGCACGGCGTCACGACCTCCGTGGACCTGCTCGCGCCCGGAGTCCTCGGCAGCTTCGAGCAGATCGCGGCGGCGCTGCCGTACGTCGACCACCTCCTCCCCAACGACGACCAGGTACTGGGCTTCTCCGGCGAGGACGACCTGGTGGCCGGCGCGAAGAAGCTGGTCGGCGCCGGCGCCGGGCTGGTCGCGGTCACCCGGGGCGGCGACGGCGCGCTGCTGGTCACCGCGGAGGGCGCCGAGCCGGTGCCCGCCTTCGAGATCGACGTCGTGGACACCACCGGCTGCGGCGACGCCTTCTCGGCCGGATTCGTCTACGGCATCGGGCTGGGCCGCACCCCGCACGACTCCGCCGTCCTCGGCAACGCCGTGGCGGCACTGGTCGCCCAGGGCCTCGGCAGCGACCACGGGGACTTCGACCTCGCGGCCGCCGACGCGTTCGCGGCGACGGCCCCCAGGCGCGCGTAGGACAGATGCAGGCCCTGCGTAGAACGTGACGTCGGCCACGTTCGCCCCGGACGCCCGAGAGGTACCTTCCGTCCCTCGAACCACTGAAATCCTGCGGATATTCACTCGCCCCGGGCGTCTGTGTTCGGACAGAGTCCGGCAACAGCTCGGTTAATAACTGCTCGCTGGTTGGTTACCGGAGAGTGAGCGGGCCATGATGGCCCCATGACGTTGGCCTCGCGCGCTCTGGCGCAACTGGCGACCTGGCCCGACCTGACCCAGGCCGTACCGAGCTGCGGTCTGGGCCAGGCCGTGAGTTCGTCGGAGGGCGAGATCGCGCACTTCCACTCCGACCGCGATGTGGACCTGCGTCTCACCGCCCATGCCATCCGGCACTTCGCCAAGGACCTCAGGGGCACGGGGGCGATCCGGATCGTCCCGGGCTCGCAGTGGGTGACCATACGCCTCGACGCCGCGAGCGACGTCGACCTGCTGCTCACCCTGGTGAGCGTCGCCCTCCAGGCCCAGCAGAGCTGGCCCGACCCGGCCGACCGGCCCGTGTTCGGCTGCAACGACCAGCGGGGC
This sequence comes from Streptomyces sp. NPDC058464, assembly GCF_042721035.1. NCBI lineage: Bacteria > Bacillati > Actinomycetota > Actinomycetes > Kitasatosporales > Streptomycetaceae > Streptomyces > Streptomyces sp. NPDC058464. The sequence goes on along the minus strand of NZ_JBHXMA010000001.1, from coordinate 248,873 downwards.
GCGGGATTCGTCAGCGCGGACACCAGCGGGATGTGACCGGGAACGGGGCCGCAGGGGCCTGCCGCGTCACACGGTCAGCACCCGGATCCCCGCCTCCTCGAACCGGCGTACCGCCTCCGGCGCCGCCGCCGTGTCCGTCACCAGCGTGTCCACCAGTTCCGCCGCGCAGATCCGGGCGAACGCCCGCCCGCCCAGCTTGCTGGAGTCGGCGGCGACGACCACCCGGGCCGCACGCTCGCACAGCAGCCGGTTGACCGCGGCCTCCGCCTCGTCGTGAGCGGCCGCCCCGTGCGTGACGTCGAAACCGACCACCCCGAGCACCGCCATGTCCAGGGTGATCTGACTCAGCACCCCGTCCGCGAGCGGCCCGATGAGCTCGTACGACTGCGGGCGCGCCACCCCGCCCGTCACCACGATCTTGAACTGGGGCCGCACCACCAGCTCGTTGGCGATGTTGAGCGCGTTCGTGACGACCGTCAGCGCCGGCGCACCGGTGGCCAGGTCGCCCCGCACCGCCAGGGCGCGGGCCACCTCCGTGGTGGTGGTGCCGCCCGTCAGCCCCACCGCCTCGCCCGGCGCGACCAGGTCGGCGACCGCCTTGGCGATCCGCTGCTTCTCCGAGGCCTGCCGGGCCGTCTTGTAGCGCAACGGCAGCTCGTACGACACCCCGTGGACCACCGCACCGCCGCGGGTGCGCACCAGCATCTGCTGCTCGGCGAGCTGGTCGAGGTCCCGGCGGATGGTGGCCGCCGAGACCGCGAGCTCGGCCGCCGCCTCCTCGACCTCGAGGCGACCGCGCTCGACCAGCAGTTCGAGCAGTGCCTTCCAGCGGGCGTCGCGCGACATCCGCCGCCTCCGTTCCTCGATCTTCCGGTGACCTTAGCGCACCTGACTTTGGGCGGGATGCTTGATTGTGATTGAAAGATGGCTCTATCTTGCAAGAGCAATCACGACAGGGCACCCAGGGGAGGGGTAGTGGTATGTCACATACCACCGAAGAGCTGAACAGCCAGCCGGACTGCTGGACACAAGCCGCCACCGAGGCCACCCGCCACGCCCACGCGCTCCCCGCCCCCGGCGAGCGGGTGGCGATCGTCGGCTGCGGCACCTCGTACTTCATGGCCCAGGCCGCCGCCGTACTGCGCGAGTCCGCGGGGCAAGGCGAGACGGACGCCTTCGCCGCCTCGGAGTTCCCGCACGGGCGGTCCTACGACCGGGTCCTGGCCCTCACCCGGTCCGGCACCACCACCGAAGTGCTGGACCTCCTGGGCGAGTTGAAGGGACGCGTGCGCACCGCCGCGATCACCGCCGACCCCGGCACCCCGGTCGCGGAGGCCGCCGACGACCTCGTCGTCCTGGACTTCGCCGACGAACGCTCCGTCGTCCAGACCCGGTTCGCGACCAGTGCGCTCACCCTGCTCCGCGCCCACCTCGGACTGCACACCGACGCCGTGGTCGCCGACGCCCGCACCGCGCTGTCGGCTCCCCTGCCACCCGGGCTGGTCGACTGCACCCAGTTCACCTTCCTCGGGCGCGGCTGGACCGTCGGGCTCGCGAGCGAGGCCGGACTCAAGATGCGCGAGGCCTCACTGTCCTGGACCGAGGCCTACCCGGCGATGGAGTACCGGCACGGCCCGATCAGCATCACCACCCGCACCACCGCCACCTGGATGTTCGGCCGGGCCCCCGCCGGACTCGCCGAACAGGTCGGCGCCACCGGGGGGTTGTGGATACAGGGCACCCTCGACCCGCTCGCCGAACTCGTCCGCGCCCAGCGCCTCGCGGTCGCCGTCGCCGCCGCCCGGGGACTCGACCCCGACCGGCCGCGCCATCTCACCCGCTCGGTGATCCTCACCCCGTCCGGCGAGGAGTGAGCATGCCCCTCGCAGCCACCGGCGCACTGCTGACCAGGGCCGCCGAGGTCCGGTCCGCAGTCGCCGCGTTCAACGTCATCGGCCTGGAACACGTGGAGGCCGTCATCGCGGGCGCCGAGGCCGCCGGCTCGCCCGTCGTCCTCCAAGTCAGCGAGAACGCCGTCAAGTTCCGCCACGGACGGCTCCTCCCGCTGGCCCGCGCCGCCACCGCGGCCGCCGAACGCGCCCACGTACCCGTCGCGTTGCACCTCGACCACGTCCGGAGCGACGACCTGCTCCGAGAGGCCCCCGCCGCCGGGTTCAGCTCGGTGATGTACGACGCGTCCCGGCTGCCGTACGCCGAGAACCTCGCCGCCACCGCGGCCGCCGTCGACTGGGCGCACGCCCAAGGCCTCTGGATCGAGGCCGAGTTGGGTGAGGTCGGAGGCAAGGACGGCCGGCCGGCGCCGGACCCGCACGCACCCGGGGCGCGTACCGACCCCGCCGAGGCGCGGGACTTCGTCGCCGGCACCGGTGTCGACGCGCTGGCCGTGGCGATCGGCAGCGCGCACGCCATGACCACCCGCACCGCCGCCCTCGACCACGACCTGCTCCGACGCCTCGCGGCCGCGGTGCCGGTCCCGCTCGTCCTGCACGGCTCCTCCGGGGTCCCGGACGAGGGCCTGGTCGCCGCGGTGGCCGACGGCATCGCCAAGGTCAACGTCGGCACGGCGCTCAACATGGCGATGACCGCGTCCGTCCGCCGCTTCCTCGCGGACCGCCCCGAGGCCGTCGACTCCCGCACCTACCTCGGCGCCGGCCGGGAGGCGATGGCCCGGGAGGTGACGAGGATCATCGGCGTGCTGGCCGGCGCCGTCGGGACTACCCGCGCCTGACCGCTTTCAGCACCACGAACTTCGGGTCGCTCGCGACCAGTTGACTGTTGCCGAACAGGCGGCGCAGCGTCACGTGGTAGCCCAGGTGCCGGTTGCCGATCACCCACAGCTCGCCGCCCGGCCGCAGCGCCCGCTTGGCCCCGCTGAACATCCGCCACGCCGTCGCGTCGGTGGTCGCCTGGTGGGAGTGGAACGGCGGGTTGTTCAGCACCACGTCCACGCTCCCGGCCGCGACCCCGGCCAGCCCGTCACCGACCCGGAACTCGGCATGCCCGGGAACCCCGTTGGCCTTGTAGGTGGCCTCCGCCGAGGCGACCGCCTGGAACGACTCGTCCACGAACAGCACCTCGGCCGTCGGATCGGCCAGCGCCACCGCCGTACCCACGACCCCGTTCCCGCACCCCAGGTCCACGATCCGCCGCCCGCCCTCGGGCAGATGCGCCAGGAAGAACCGGGTACCGATGTCGAGCCGGTCGGCGCAGAAGACCCCTGCGTGGTTGACGACCGTACGTCCGGAGACCGCACCGATGCCGTCGGGGAGCGCGTAGCTGTACGGCCACGGATTCTCCGGGCGCTCCAGCGCCGGATCCGGTGTGCAGTGGATCAGCCGGGCCTTCTGCTCGGCCAGCGAGGTCCGGGTCGGCCCGATGATCCGCTCGAACAACCGGAGCGTCGACGTGTGGATCTCCTTGACCATGCCGGTGCCGATCACGACCGTACCGGCGTGCACGGCGGGCGCCAGCCGCAGCAGCTGGTCCTCGAGGAGCGCAAGGCTCTTCGGCACCCGCACCAGCAGCACGTCCACCCGCTCCGGCGGCGGATCCTGCGTGGTCAGCAACTGCACCGCGCCCGGCTCGACACCCGCGCGCGCCAGGTTCGCACGGGTCGCCTCCTGACTCAGGTACGAATCGGTGATCTGCACCGGCCGGTGCTCCGCCAGCGCCGTGACCAGCGCCCCCCAGCGGTCGCCCAGCACCACGACCGTGCCGGACAGCCCGATCCGCTCCCGGTCGAGATGCCGCAACAGGTACGCGTCGGAGGCGTCCCAGGCACGCAGCCGGTCGCGCGGATCCTCCGGGAAGCGGGACAGCTCGAACTCGCCCCAGGCAGTCGTCATACGGTCGCTCATCGTGCGTCCAGGCTAGCCGAACCGCAGCTCAGACCCGGTCGGGCAGGATGGGGGCATGGAGGAGGAGCTGTTCCCGAGGGCGCGCGCCCGCATCGCGCCGGGCGCCGTGCACGTCCCCGACTGGCTCGACGCGGACCGCCAGCGCGCGCTGCTCGCCGCCTGCCGCGACTGGGCCCGGCCCCCGGCGGGCCTGCGCACGGTCCGCACGCCCGGGGGCGGCACGATGACCGCCCGCCAGGTCTGCCTGGGCTGGCACTGGCACCCGTACACCTATGCCCGCACAGCCGTCGACGGCGACGGCAGCCCGGTGAAGCCGTTCCCTGCCTGGCTCGACGAACTGGGCCGCCGCGCGGTGACCGACGCGCTGGGCCCGGCGGCCGGCGGATTGTCGTACGACATCGCACTGATCAACTTCTACGACGCGGACGCCCGCATGGGCATGCACCGCGACGCCGACGAGAAGTCGGACGCACCGGTGGTGTCGCTGAGCCTGGGGGACGCGTGCGTGTTCCGCTTCGGCAACACGGAGAGCAGAGGCAAGCCGTACACGGACGTGGAGCTGCGGTCGGGTGATCTCTTCGTGTTCGGGGGAGATTCACGGCTCGCCTATCACGGGGTGCCGAGGGTGTACCCGGGAACGGCACCCCCGGAGCTGGGCCTGACCGGTCGTCTGAACGTCACTCTGAGGGTGGGTGGCTTTTGACCAGCTCCAGCCGGAGCGCGCCCCAAAGGGGCACGGGGCTGAATCGATGTGCGGCTCTGCCGCGTGGGCGCGACCAGCCCCAACGGCGCCGCACCTTCGCTACTGCCCTTGCTACGGATCATGGCAGACTCCCTCTCATGAGCGGCAAGGCGTCCCCCCGCCCGGCGGGGGAAGGGACCTCGGGGACCTCGAAGACACGGTTGGACCGAGGACGTGGCGCACTCGGCCCCGCCTTGGAACTCGTGCACACCGGCCGCGCCCCCACCCGCGCGGTGCTCACCGCGGAGCTCGGCGTCACCCGGGCCACGGCAGGTGCCGTCGCCGCCGAACTGGAGGCGCTCGGCCTGATCAGGGTCGACGCCCACCCGGGCGCCGCGGCCGGGTCGCAGGGCCGCCCCTCGCACCGGCTCGAGGTCGCCGAGAACGGCCCCGTCGCGCTCGCCGCGCAGGTCCACGCCGACGGGTTCCGCGCGGCGCTGGTCGGGCTCGGCGGCCGGATCGTCGCGACCGCGCCCGGCTGCGAGGCGGTCGACGCAGACCCCGCGAAGGTGCTCGGCTCGGTGGTCGAGGCGGGCGCCGACCTTCTGCGCACCACCGGCCTCCACTGCGTCGGCGCCGGCCTCGCCGTGCCGTCCGCCGTCGCGGAACCGGAGGGCCTGGCCCTCAACCCCCTCCACCTGGCCTGGCCGGTGGGGGCGCCCGTGCGCCGGATCTTCGCGGAGTGCGTGCGCGCGGCCGGGATCACCGGACCGGCGTTCGCGGGCAACGACGTGAACCTGGCCGCGCTGGCCGAGCACCGGCACGGCGCCGGCCGGGGCGCCCGGGACCTGCTGTGCGTGGCCACCGGGCACCGCGGCGTCGGCGGCGCTCTCGTCCTGGACGGCCGCCTGCACACCGGGAGTTCGGGCCTCGCCCTGGAGGTCGGCCACCTCGCTGTGAACCCCGAGGGCCGCCCCTGCCACTGCGGCAGCCGGGGCTGCCTGGACGTGGAGGCTGATCCGCTGGCCCTGCTGATCGAGGCGGGCCGCGAGCCCGGCCCCGAGGTGTCGCTGCTCCGGCAGGCCGAGGACCTGGTCCGAGACCACTACGCCGACCCGACCGTCCGCAGGGCCACCGAGGCCCTGATCGACCGGCTCGGCCTCGGCCTGGCGGGGCTCGTCAACATCCTCAACCCCGACCGCATCATCCTCGGCGGCCTGCACCGCACCCTCCTGGACGCCGACCCCGAGCGGCTGCGTGCCGTCGTCGCCGACCGCAGCCTGTGGGGCCAGAGCGGCAGCGTGCCGATCCTGCCGTGCACGCTGAGCCACAACAGCCTGGTGGGAGCGGCCGAGTTGGCCTGGCAGCCGGTGCTGGACGACCCGCTGGGGGCACTGCGGTAGCCACCGACCACCCACCTGGCCACCCACCTGGCCACCCACCTGGCCACCCACCTGGCCGGCCACCGCAACGGCCCGCCGCCGCCCGCCTGTCACCGCGCCGCCCGCCTACCACCACGCCGTCAGGCTCCACAGCGCCGCCACCAGCGGCCGCCTGAGGTCCGACCGGCGTACGCACAGACCGATCGGGAACGGCTCCGGCACGGGGTCGGCCGGGAGCACCGCGACCCGGTCCCGCACCGCGCTGTGTTCCAGGACCAGCCGGGGGACCACGCCCGTGCCGCAGCCCAGGGCGACCAGGGCCAACAGGGCCTCGTGGCCGTCCGGTTCGCAGGCGACGTGCACGGGCCGCCCGCGCGCCCGGAACCAGCGGTCGGCCGCCTCGCGCACCAGACCGCGCTGGGGGAGGACGAACGGGCCGTCCAGGCCGGGATCCGGGCGGTCGTGCGCGGTGACCAGGACCAGATCGGTGACCGTGACCGTCCGGCCGACCAGCGGTTCCGGCAGCCGTGCGGGGATCCCGGCCACGGCCACGTCGGCCTCGCCCTCGTCGAGCCGGGCCAGCGCGGCCGCCGCGTCCCCGGTGCGCAGATCCAGCCGTACCTGGGGGTGTGCCGTACGGAACGGCGCCAACAGCTCGGGCAGCAGGGCCTGGCAGGCGGTCACGGTGGCGAACACCGAGAGCCGGCCGGTGAGTTCGGCCGGGTCGGGGCGTTCGTCGCGATACGCCTGCCACAACTCCAGCGCCTGTAAGGCGTATTCGCGGAAGCGCTGGCCCTCCGCCGTCAGGGACACCCCGCGCGGTCCCCGGTCGAACAGCCGATGCCCCAGTTCCGCCTCCAGCCGCTGTACGGTCCGGGTCAGCGTCGCCGGGCTGACATGGCAGTCCAGGCTGGTCCGCCCGAAGTTCAGGGACTGGGCGAGATGGAGGAAGAGCCGCAACCCCCGGTGATCGTCCCGCACGCCGCGACCAGGCCCTTTCACGATCCGCAACAGACCGCTGCGGAAGTTGCGCTTGTCGCAACACCCGCCCGGAGCCTACAACTCGACCATGACCTCGACGACCACCTACACCTCCCGTGTCTTCGCACTCGAAACCATGGACGTGCCCGGCGGCACGGAGACCATCCTGCGCGGCGGACGGCACCTCTTCCCCCTGCTGCCCCAGGCGTTCGCCGGAGTCGCCCGGATCGGTGTCCTCGGCTGGGGCCCGCAGGGCCGCGCCCAGGCCCGCAACCTGCGCGACTCCCTCGCCGGCACCGGCATCACGGTCACCGTCGGCCTGCGCCCCGGCTCCGCCTCGGCCGCCGACGCCCGCGCGCACGGATTCACCGAGGAGAACGGCACCCTCGGCGACTGGCTCGCCGTCGCCGCCGACAGCGACCTGCTCCTCCTGCTGATCGCCGACGCCGCCCTCGCCGCCCACTACCGGGAGATCTTCGCGGCCCTCAAGCCCGGTGCGGTCATCGGCCTCTCGCACGGCTTCCTGCTGGGCCATCTCCGCGAGGCCGGCGGCGACTTCCCGGCCGGCCACGGCGTGATCGCCGTCTGCCCCAAGGGCATGGGCGACTCCGTGCGCCGCCTCTACGAACAGGGCGCCGAGATCAACGGCGCCGGGATCAACAGCAGTTTCGCCGTGGCGGTCGATCCGGACGGCCGCGCCACCGACCTCGCCCTCGGCTGGTCGGTCGCGCTCGGCACGCCGTACACCTTCCGCACCACGCTGGCGAGCGAGTACCGCTCCGACATCGTCGGCGAACGCGCCATCCTGCTCGGCGCCGTGCACGGCATCGTGGAGAGCCTGTACGGCCACTACCGGCTCGGCGGGGACGACGAGGTGACGGCGTACGAGCGGTCCTGCGAGAACGTGACCGGGCCCATCGCCCGAACCATCTCCCGGGCGGGGCTGCGGGCCGTCCGGCAGGACCTCGACCCGGCCGGGCGCGAGGTCTTCGACCGGGCGTACACGGCGACGTACGGGCCCGCCCGCGAGCTCGTCGCCGAGATCTACGACGAGGTCGCCGACGGCACCGAGCTCCGCAGTGTGATCCTGGCCGAACGGCGGCTCGGGAAGCGGGAGATGAGCAGGATCGGCGGCTCGCCGATGTGGGCGGCGGGGGAGCGGGTGCGGGCCCGGCGGGCCGAACGGGAGCTGTCCGTCGAGCCGTTCACCGCCGGTGTGTTCGTCGCCACGATGATGGCGCAGATCGACGAGTTCGCCGAGCGCGGTCACCCCTGGTCGGAGATCGTCAACGAGTCCGTCATCGAGGCGGTGGACTCGCTGCTGCCCTACATGCACGCCCGGGACGTGGCGTACATGGTCGACAACTGCTCCCGTACGGCGCGTCTCGGCACCCGCCGGTGGGGCCCGCGCTTCCTGGCTTCCTTCGAGCAGATCGCCTACCCGGCGGCCGAACTCCCGGCGGACCAAGATTTGTTGGGCGCCTTCGACACCCACCCGGCGCACGAGGCGCTGGCCGCCGCGGCGAAGCTCCGCCCGTCGGTGGACATCTCGGTGGTCTGAGGCGGTCAGCGCCAGTCGGCGGCGAAGGCCCGGGCCGGGTTGCCGGTGAGGATGCGGTCGACGTGCTCCGCACCCAGCTCGGCCGCCAGCCGCGGCCGCACCCGCCGCAGCAGGTACGGCATCCCGGGGCCGCCGTCCACCGACCGCGCCTCCGCCACCACGGTGTCCCCGCCGAGCAGCAGCCGGTCCCCGAACCCGGCCTCGGCCAGGGCCCGTACGGCCTCGGGCATCCGCCAGTCGGTGGCGTGGTTGGCCCGGGACGGCCCGTCGAAGGCCAGCCAGCAGCCGGAGGCGGCGGCCTGCCGATGGACGACGAGGTCGGGGGAGCGGTTGAGATGGCCGAGGATCACCCGGTCGCCGGGGACGCCCAACTCGCCGCAGAGCAGGTCGAGTACGTCGAGCGCGCCGGTGCCCAGCTCCAGGTGGACGGCGATCGGCGCGCCCGTCGCGTGGTGGGCCTCGGCCGCCGCCGCCATCGTCCAGCGGGCGTGCGCGTCGAGGTGGTGGAAGCCGCCCGCCACCTTGACCAGACCGGCGCGCACCCCGGACGTGCCGATGCCCTCGGTCAGTTCGGAGACGAAGACCTCGGCGAGCCGCCCGCGCAGCCCGTCGAGCGACTCCGGGGCGTAGTGCGCCGCCTGGTGCAGTCCCGTCGCGCAGATCACGTGCACACCGGAGGCCCGGGACAGCAGCGGCAGATCGGCGGCCCGCCGTCCCATCCCGTACGGCGTCCACTGCACGACGGCCGCCCCGCCCGCGGCCCGGAACGCCGCCAGTTCGGCCCGGGCGGCACTCGCGTCGTTCAGTTCCTGCCCCGGCAGCCGGGGACTGCGGAGGAAGAGGTGGTCGTGCGCGTCACAGACACCCAGGTCCGCGGGCCGGATGTCACCGAGGACCGTACGGACGCCGGGCGCCCCTGCGCTCACCACTGCCGCCCGCGCGGGAGCGCCCCGCGCCCCGGCTCCGACAGGTGCAGCACCTGGAAGACATCCCCCTCGGCCTTGGGTGCGTCGTGCTCCCAGAGCGAGAAGTGGACCAGTTCCCAGGCGTCCGTGTCCACGGCGGACGCGGCCAGCACGGCACCGTCCGCGGTGGCCAGCCGCCCGGTCTCGGCCGCCGCGTCCGCCATGAAGGCGACCAGCTCGACACCGTCCGGCACCGGTTGCCGCCGGCGCACCGCGAACGCGGCAGGGGAGCCGGCGGCGGTGCCCTCCTCGAAGGCCAGGCCCGTCCACTGCCGTATCCGCGGCCGCCCGAAGTCGTCGACCGGCCCCTGGAAGGCGCCTCCCCAGAGGAATGCGTTCATGCCTGCCAGGGTGTTCCAGAGGTAGAACGGCCCGTACTGGTTCACCGGCGAGCCGTGCAGGCCCCGTTCGCGTATGAGGTAGGTCTTGACGCCCAGGCCCTCCCAGTCGTCCAGCAGATGCCCGACGCGGGCGACGCGGGCGCGGATGACATCCATGTCGTAGTCCGCGGGCAGGGTGAACTCGTACTGCATGGCGTGCATGGCGCCAGGTCCCCTCTCAGGCCGGGTAGTCGGTCACGTGCTCATGCCACTCGGTGGTCGTGCCGTCCTCGGCGGCCTCCACGACCGCGAGATGCGTCATGAAGCTGCGCGGCGCGGCACCGTGCCAGTGCCATTCGCCCGGCTCGATCCACACCGTGTCACCCGCTCGGATCACCTCCGCCTCGCCGCCCCTGCGCCGCACCAGCCCCTCGCCCTCCAGGACGTGCAGCACCTGGCCGTGCGGATGCCGGTGCCAGGCGGTGTGGGCGCCGGGCGCGAAATGGACGCTGAACATGCGCAGCCGGGACGGTGCGGCGGGCGCGGCGATCTCGTCCAGCCACACCGTGCCGGTGAAGTTCTCCGCCGGGCCCCGCAGGGTGTCCGGGCGCTTCCTGGTGATGTGCACGTACGTCAACTCCTCAGCAGGGACAGCAGTCCGCGCACGCCGGCGTCGAACGCGGCCGGGGAACCGGACGCCCGGGCGAGCACATAGCCGCCCTGGACTGTCGCGAGCACGGTCGCGGCGATCTCCTCGCCGTCCACCCGGGGCCCGAACTCCCCCTGCTCCTTGCCCTCTTCGACGATCCCGGCGATCAGTTCCAGGATCCGGTCGAGCGTCTCGTCGACCGGCGCGCGCAGTTCGTCGTTCGCGATGATGTCCGGGTCCATCGTCAGCCGGCCGACCGGGCAGCCGCGCAGGACGTCGCGCTCGCGCCGCAGATACGCCTCGATCCGCTCGTACGGTGTGCCGGGCCCGGTGAGCACGGCCTCGGCGGTGGCCCGCAGTTCCTCGGCGGTCCGCCGGATCGCGGTCAGCGCCAGCTCCTGCTTGCCCGTGAAGTGGTGGTACATGCTGCCCTGGCCGGCGCCCGCGCGCTCCAGGATGGCCTTGGGGCTGGTGCCGACGTAACCGCGCTCCCACAGCAGCTCACGGGTGGACTCGATCAATCGCTCCGACGTGCTCATGGATCGACTGTACATACTAGTAGTTACAGAACGCCAGTCCTTTCGGGAGCACGTCGACCGCCGCCGGGTACTCCCCGGGAGGTACGGCCACTGCCGTCGGCCGCACGACGACCCGGACCCCTCCCGGCGGTCAGTCTCGATGCATCACAACGAGACCCTGGGGAGTTGAACCGACATGCAGACCCTGGCGAACTGGGACGGCGGGCCAGGCCCGTGGATCCTGTTCTTCCCGCTGATCTGGGCGGCCGTCGTACTCGGCGTCGGCACGTTCCTGCGCCGCACCGCATGGCGCGGACGCGGCGGACCCTGGCGTCCGGCGGACGTGAGGCGTCCGTCCGGCGACTCGCCGCTCGCGGTCCTCGGCCGTCGCTTCGCCACCGGCGAGATCGACGAGGACGAGTACTGGCGCCGGCTGTCCGTCCTGGAGGAGCACTTCGGCCGCATCGGCAAGGGTGGTGCGGCATGAGGCACTAGTGCCGGCGGACAGACTCGGCGAGGAGACTCACCGCCCGCCTCAACTGGCCACAGCCGAGCGGGCGGGAGCGTGTGCGGCACCGGGGACGGCGGCGGTCGTGTGCGCGGTGGCCGGGGCGCCGGAGGCCGCATGTGCGGTGGCGGGGGCGCCGGAGGCCACATGTGCGGGCGTGGGCGCACCGGCGGACGCGGGTTCCGGTTCGGCGATCAGGCGGGATGCCGGTTCGGCGACCCGGCGCTGCGGGCGGGCCGTCTTCGGCGTGGCCGTCGGCGCGGGCAGGGTGAACCACACGACCTTGCCGTCGTCGTGCGGCCGCACTCCCCAGCTCTCGCTGACCGCGGCCACCATCGCGAGCCCCCGGCCGCAGGTGGCCATCGGCGCGATCTCCGTGCCGTCCTCGACCACCGGCAGGCGCGGATCGTGGTCGCGTACCGACACCGTGAGACGGTCGAGCTGGAGCTCTATCTCCACGGTGCAGTTCTTGTCGGGCTGGGCGTGGCGGTGGACGTTGGTGAGCAACTCCGTCACGCCGAGCGCCGCCCGGTCGATCAACGGGTCGAGATGCCAGTAGCGCAATTGCGCAGATACGATTCTGCGGACCTGGCCGATCCGCGAGGGCAATGCTTGGAGCTCCACCGAGCAGTGTCTGCTTGGGTGTTTGATCACGGCTGCGACTCCCCGACGTGAGGTCCGGAAGAACACGGAGAACGGATCCAGCAGGGTGCCGCCGTCCACGGGGCCGCCTGCTGTCGTGGCCGGCGGGCTGGTTCGCAGCGTTATCGCCGGTAAACCCAGAGTGACGTGAGACAAGCGTGACCCAGTGCGTACGGTCCCGCAACTCGCCGTGGCCCGGCGGTCACGCCCCGCAGGTCCGGGCGGCTCAGCGGCCTCGCCCGGCGGCCCGCTGCACCGCCTCGATGAAGCGGCGCGCCGCCGGCGGTCCGGGCTCGCCCGGTGCCGGATCGTGGTCACCCAGGGTGAGTGAGTAGCGCTGGCCGTTGAGGTCGGCCAGGGCCCGGTCCTCCGACGCGAACCAGGGCTTCGAGGCCCGTACCGCCTGCACGGGTGCGCTGTCGATCTCGCTGCCGTAGCTCGTCAGCAGCTGCAGCCTGCCGTCCCTTATCCGGACCTGCCCGGCCCGGGTGAGCGAACGCAGCCGCTTGTCGATCCGCACGCCCGTCGCCGTGAACTCCGGCTCCGCCATCCTGCCCCGCCCCTTTTCGAGTACCTCGGGCACCGGTCCGGAAGCTTGTGGCCCCGGCCGGCGCGCTCCGGCTCGTGTCGAGCTCCAGTGTGCGCCCCCGTTCGAGACGTTCGTCCCGTCCGGTGGCAGTCTGCCCGCCCTCGGCGCGGAGCACCAGTACGCACGGACCGCCGGTCGGGGGGCGCTCGGAGCACTCGCCGCAGTGCGCCCCCGAAGCGTTCGCGCCACTGTTCGGCGCCGTTCCCCAGGGGTGCCTTTGAGACGCTCAAAGATGCGTTTATGCAGGTGAGAAGCGTGCGGAAGGTGCTTATGATCGGTGCGTCGGCCACGTTCGGACGCCGCCGGCGCGAAGCGTAAGGAGTCCCGCCGTGAGCACCACCCCGCAGATCCGGACCGGCGCCACCCTCGACGTCGACCACAGCGACACCGCCTACCGCGACTGGCTCAAAGAAGCCGTCGGGAAGGTCCAGGCGGACGCCCACCGCTCGGCGGACACCCACCTGCTGCGCTTCCCGTTGCCCGAGGCCTGGGGCATCGACCTCTACCTCAAGGACGAGTCGACACATCCGACCGGAAGCCTCAAGCACCGGCTGGCCCGCTCACTCTTCCTCTACGGCCTGTGCAATGGCTGGATCCGGCCTGAGCGCCCGGTGATCGAGGCGTCCAGCGGTTCGACGGCCGTCTCCGAGGCGTACTTCGCCAAGCTGATCGGCGTGCCGTTCGTCGCCGTCATGCCGCGCACGACGAGCGCCGAGAAGTGCCGCCTCATCGAATTCCACGGCGGGCAGTGCCACTTCGTCGACGACTCCCGGAAAATGTACGAGGAGTCCGCGCGTCTCGCGGTGGAGACCGGCGGCCACTACATGGACCAGTTCACCTACGCCGAACGGGCCACGGACTGGCGCGGCAACAACAACATCGCCGAATCCATCTTCCGCCAGCTGGAGTTGGAGCGGTTCCCGGAACCGGCCTGGATCGTCGCCACGGCAGGGACCGGCGGTACGTCCGCGACGCTCGCGCGCTATGTGCACTACACCCAGCGCGACACCCGGATCTGTGTCGCCGACCCCGAGAACTCCTGTTTCTTCGAGGGCTGGACCACCGGCGATCCGGACGTCACGTGCGACTGCGGGTCCCGGATCGAGGGCATCGGGCGGCCGCGGATGGAGCCGAGCTTCGTGCCCGGGGCCGTCGACCGCATGATGAAGGTGCCGGACGCGGCGAGCGTGGCCGCGGTGCGGGCGCTGGAGCGGGCGATCGGGCGCAAGGCGGGAGGGTCCACCGGGACCGGGCTGTGGAGCGCCCTGAAGATCGTCTCCGAGATGGTCGCCGAGGGACGGCAGGGGAGCGTGGTGACCCTTCTGTGCGACCCCGGCGACCGCTACCTCGACAAGTACTACTCGGACACCTGGCTCACCGGGCAGGGCCTGGACATCGCGCCGTACACCGCGGCGATCGAGTCGCTGCTGGAGACGGGGGTCTGGCGCGGCTGAGGCGCTTCGGCGAGAGCATCGGCCTGGTTCGGCTGAGGCGCTTCCGCGAGCGGTGTCGACCTGGTTCGGCCGAGCCGCTACCGCGACAGGCGCCGGTCCAGTTCGGCGACCGCGCCCCGGAAGGCCCGGCCCAACCCCGCGCGTGCCACCTTCACGGCGAGACGGAACGGCGCCGTGCCGTCCACGGCGAAGGTCCACTGCACGCGGGTGCCGCCGCCGGACGGCACGAGCCGCCACTCCTCGGCGATGGCGTGCGCGCCGGGCGCGTTGGTCAGGTCGACCCGGTAGGCGTACACCTCGGGCTCCTTGGCCGCGATGATCGTCTCCCGGAAACGCCCGCCGCCCTTGAGCCGGATGTCGCGCCCGGCGCCGTCGTCGACCAACTCGGCGCGGGTCACCGCGGCGAACCACTCCGCCCAGCCGGGTACGTCGTCGTTGAGCGCGTGGAAGACCCGCTCGGGTGGCGCGGACATCTCCCTCGCGAAGACCAGACGTACGGGCGCGGTCTCGACGAAGTCGAGCCCCACGGGGCGCAGACGGCGCGTCATGGACGAGAACCCCCTTGGCCGAGAAGGCGGTTGACCGGCTCCGCCACGATAACTGGCGGTCCGTCAGATGTCTGTACCGCCGTCGCGGTCAGACCTCCGTCTCGCCCGCCACCACCAGCCTGCGCAGATGCTCCGAGATCTCCGCACGGGCCGCGGCCGGCAGGCCGGCGTCCGTGACCAGCGTGTCGACCTGCTCCAGCTTGGCGAACGAACTCAGGCCCACCGTGCCCCACTTGGTGTGGTCGGCGACCACCACGACCCGCCGGGCCGACTGCACCAGGCGGCGGTTGGTCTCCGCCTCCGCGAGGTTCGGGGTGGACAGGCCGGCCTCGACCGATATGCCGTGGACGCCGAGGAAGAGCAGGTCGAAGTGGAGCGCCGCGATCGCCTGGTCGGCCACCGGGCCCACGAGGGAGTCGGACGGGGTGCGCACCCCACCGGTCAGCACCACCGTCGCCGCGCCCTGGCGCTGCCCGGAGACACGCTGCGCCGCGTGGAAGACGTCCGCGACCCGCACCGAGTTCGTCACCACGGTCAGGTCGGGGACCTCCAGGAGATGATGGGCCAGCGCGTACGTCGTCGTACCGCCGGACAGCGCTATCGCCGTGCCCGGTACGACGAGTTCGGCGGCGGCCCGCGCGATGTCCTCCTTGGCGGTCAGCTCCAGCCCCGACTTGGCCTCGAACCCCGGCTCGTGCGTGCTCGCCTCGACCACCGGCACCGCGCCGCCGTGCACCTTCTCCAGCACGCCCTGCCGGGCCAGTGCGTCCAGGTCCCGGCGTACGGTCATGTCCGACACGCCGAGCTTGCGGGTCAGCTCGTTGACGCGTACGCCGCCCCGGCGCCGGACCTCGTCCAGGATCAGGGCGCGGCGCTGCTCCGCGAGGAGGTTCTGGTTCTCGCTCACGTACGCTCCGGTCCTCTCGCCTCAAGCCGTCCGACACGCCCTGCGTACCAGCCCCGACCAGGACATTCCATCCGGCTTCGGTGCGCGGGCGCCCCATCCTTTCACGGGACCACACAGGTTGCGCCACTCCCTGTGTCGGTGCACACACGTCATTTGGTCACCGCGTGTTGCACTGGGTTTCACACACAACGGGGAGATTCGGTGGCGAGTGGTGTGCGTCACATCGGAATCGGCGATCCTGGAACCCGCACGGACACAGACCATCGGCGCGTCACGGGGGAAGTGCGAGAAGAGTGGAACGCGCGCAGGAACGCACCGCCGGCGGTCCCGCCGACCGCACCACGATCGCGAAGCCGGACCCGGCCGAGCGGCCCGCCGTACCGGAGATCGACCTGGAGCTCCTGGTCCACGGCGTCGGCGGCACCACGCCCGGGAAGATGCTCGACGATCCGCGCACGGTCCGGATCACCGGCGACGACACCGCGGCCGTCTTCCGCCGGGCCGAGGACGTCGACGCCGAGTCCCGGCCCGGCGACTACCGCGACCGGCCGGTGCCCGAGGCGTACGTCTGGTGCAACCTCACCTCCGGCAACGCCTCCCGCGCGCTGTGGCTGCTGCTCCTGCCGTTCATGGTGGTCAACCTCGCCCACTGGATGCGCCCCGCCGCCCAGGACCGGCCGCGCACCGTGCGCTGCTACGGCCTGCTGGTCCGGCTCGCCGGGCTCACCCTCACGGTGCTGCTGGTCGCCGCCGCCTGCGAGGTCGCCCTGGACCTCGCCGCCTGGCAGTGCGCGGGCGTCACCGCCTGCGCCGGCCGGCACTCCTGGCTCGGGTTCCTGTCACCCACCGGCCCCGACGGCGGCTGGTGGAGCGCACCCGGACGCCGGCTCGCGCTGGCCGCCCTGGTGCCCACCGCCCTGACCGGCCTTCTCTGGTACCTCTCGCACCGGACCTGGAGCGCCTACGAGTCCACCAGGCCGCCGGACCTCGACCCTGAGCCCGGCCACACCGCCCTCGGCAGCCCCGGCTTCTGGTACGGGCGCCGGCTGGTCGCCCGGCTGCGCGCCGCCCACACCGCGGCGGGCCTGCTCACCGTCGCCGCCGCGGTCCTCGCACCGGCGGCCTCCTTCGACCGCAGACGGGGCGGAGCCGCCGTACTGGACACGATCGGGTGGCTGCTGACCGGTGCGCTGACCGCCGGGGCCCTCGCCGCGGTGTGGGTGGTCTGCCGCCGGGGCCGCAGCGAGAACCGCCTCGACCGGGCACTCGACCGGCGTCTTGTACGACGCCTGCCGCTCGGCGCGCTGTCCCTGCTGCTGCTCGCGGTGGTGTACGCCGGCTGGTCCCGCCCGGGGTGGCACTCCGTGGGCCGGCTCGCCGGGGACACCACCTTCGGCGGTCTGGCGCTGGCCCAGGGCGTGTTGGTGATCGTCCTCGCTACGGTCGCCCACGACCTGTACCGCCGGCAGCCCGATCCGCGCGCCGCGATCCGCGGCCTCGGCGGACCGGCGGTCGCGCTGCTCGCCTGCGCGCTGGGCGGGGTGATCTCGGGCGGGGTCGCCCAGCGCGTCTCCGACTGGCTGGACGGCACCGGCACTTCCATCGCCGGACCGCCGGTACTGCTGACCTGGCAGGCGTCGGTGATCCCGCCGGTTCTCGTCGTGCTGCTCGCCGCGGTCGCCTGGCTGTCCTGGCACACCTCGCGGCTCAGCCGCGCGGAACGCACCGCCGTCGCCCTCGGCCACCCCGGCGAGCCGGAGGACGCGGCCCGCAGCCGCCGTATCGCCCGGGTCCGGGCCATGGCCGTCCTCACCGACCGGGCGCCGCTGGTCGTCACCGTGCTGGGCGCCGCCACGCTGGTGCTGGGCGCCGGGGCGCTGGCGGGCGCGCTGGCCACCGGGGAGACCCCGGACGCGGCGGCAGAGCGGACCCACGCCCTGGTGCACGGCGCGGCCGAGACCTCCCAGGCGCTCGGCTCCTGGCTGGTCGGGCTCGGCTTCATACTCTTCGTCACCTGGGGCCGGCGCGCCTACAAGGACGCCGCCGCGCGGCGCACCATCGGCATCCTCTGGGACGTCGGCACCTTCTGGCCGCGCGCCGCGCACCCCTTCGCCCCGCCCTGCTACGCCGAGCGCGCGGTCCCCGACCTGACCTGGCGGATGGACACCTGGACCCGCCGCACCGGCGGCCGGCTGGTCATCTCCGGCCACTCCCAGGGCAGTGTCCTCGCGGCCGCCGCGGCCTGGCAGCTGACCCCGGCGGTCCGCAGACGGGTCGCCCTGCTGACGTACGGCTCCCCGCTGGAACGGCTGTACGGCCGCTGGTTCCCGGCCCACTTCGGTCCCGCCGAACTCGGCTCCCTGCACCGCGACGTCGCCTGCTGGCGCAACCTCTACCGCCTCACCGACCCCATCGGCGGCCCCGTACGGATCACCGGCGGCGACGGCCCGCAGGTCGACCACACACCCCTGAAGGACCCGCTCGCCTACGGGCGCACCCCGGGCCACCCGCTCCCCGCGCCGATCCTGGGCCACTCCGACTACCAGGCGGACCCGGTCTTCGCCGAGGAACGGGAGCGGCTGCTGGCCCGGCTGCGCCCGGAGCTGCCCGGGCAGCGGCCGCAACCGGACGGCTGATCAGGCGACTTCGGGGAGGTCCTGCGCGTACAGCAGCGTCAGGTCGTCGGTGGTCGGGTCGGCGAGCTGGGCGACCCGGCTCGCGTGCCGCTCCACCATCGCCTCGAACGTCTGGCGGGCGGTACGGCCGTTGCCGAACGCGGGGCCCTTCGGGAGCACCGTGAAGTACGTCAGCAGCGCCTCGGACGTGCCCGGCGCCAGCCGGTACTCGTGCTCGTCGGCCTGCTGCTCCACGATCCGCAGCAGTTCGTCCGGGCCGTAGTCGCTGAAGGTGATGGTCCGCGAGAAACGCGACGCCACACCCGGGTTGACCGAAAGGAAGCGCTCCATCTCCTCCGTGTACCCCGCGACGATCACCACGACCGCGTCCCGCTGGTCCTCCATCAGCTTCACCAGCGTGTCGATGGCCTCCTTGCCGAAGTCCCGCCCGGCGTCCTCCGGCGACAGCGCGTACGCCTCGTCGATGAACAGCACCCCGCCGTGCGCCCGCTGGAAGGCCTCCTGGGTGCGGATCGCCGTGGAGCCGATGTGCTCGCCGACCAGGTCGACCCGGGACACCTCGACCAGATGGCCCTTCTCCAGCACCCCGAGGGAGGCGAGGATCTCGCCGTAGAGGCGGGCGACCGTCGTCTTGCCGGTGCCGGGGGAGCCCGTGAACACCAGGTGCCGCTTGACGGAGGCGGCCTTCAGGCCGGCCTGCTGGCGGCGCCGGCCGACCTCGATCATGTCGGTCAGCGCGCGCACCTCGCGCTTGACGCTGTCCAGGCCGACCAGTGCGTCGAGCTCGCCGAGCACGGCCTTCGAGGTCCGTACCGGCTCCTCGGGCGTGACGGGAGCGAGGAGGGGCTCCTGCTCGGTGCTGCGCTGGCCGGGGATCGCGCCGAGCAGACCGGGGGACTGGTACGAGGTCTGTACGGCCGTCTCGCGCGCCTCGGGCGGCCGCAGACTGCCGCTCTCGTCGCTGGTGCAGTCCTCCACCACCGGCCCGGTGCCCGAGCCCGCGTCCGGACCGCCGTCCGCGAACTCGTAGCCCCCGCGCGCGCACCGTTCCGTGCGGCACTTGCGCAGTGTCGTACGGCAGCCGTCGATCACGTGGAAGCCGTAGCCGCCGCTGCCGGTGACCCGGCAGTTCTGGAAGGTGCCGCGACCGCCCGCCGACACGTAGAAGCCCGCCTCGGCCGGGGAGTCGACCGTGCAGCGCTCGATGGTGGGGTCGGCGCCCTTGGTGACGATCACACCGGTCTGGGTGCCGTCGACCGTGCAGTTGTTGAGGGTGCCGCCGCTGCCGTGGTCGCGGAACCAGGCGCCGGTGGCCGCGTCCCGGATCCGGCAGTCGTCGAGCTGCGCGGTGGCGCCGTCGCTCACCGACACCGCCGTGTTGCGCACCTGGGAGAGGTCGCTGTCGACGACGTCCGCGCGGGAGCCGCGGTCCAGCACGAACAGGGCGTCCGGCACGTCGTGCACCCGGCAGGAGTCCAGGACCACGGTGGCGCCGTCGCTGACCCACACCGCCGGATAGTCGCCCGTGCTGTCGAAGATCTCGCACTGGTTGGCGTCCACCCGGGTGCCCGGGTCCCACACCGACAGCCCGTTGCGCCCGAACTGACGCACGGTCGTCCGCGTCAGCGTCAGCACCGAACGCGAGCGCAGGTCGACCGCGTTCTCCGGGATGTCGTGGATACGGCAGTCCGCGAGGGTCAGCACCGCGTCGGTGTCCAGCGTGATCCCGTCGGCGGTGGTGCGGTGCACGTCGCAGTCGGTGAGGTGCGCCGTCGCCCGCGAGGTGACCTGCACGCCGGAGCCGCGGACCTCGTAGATCTCGCAACCCACCGCTTCCAGCGCGGAGTTCTCCCCGGTCGCCGTCATGCCCGTGCCGGAGGCGTGGTGCACCCGGCAGCGGTCGAGACGCGGGTGGCCGCCGCCGCGCACCGCTACGCCCGCCTGTCCGGCCGCCACGACCTCGCACTCCTCGAACACCCCGCCGCCGCCGTCGAGTACGGCGATGCCGATGCCCGCAGGGTTGTCCACGGTGCACCGGCGTACGGTCGGCCGGGCTCCGCCGCGCACCTCGATCCCGGCGGCGGACCGGGTGACGATCCGCACGTCCAGCAGCTCGGGAGTGCCCTCCTCGACCAGCAGTGCGGGCGCGGCCGCGTCCTGGCCCTCGACGTGCAGGTCCTGGACGACCGCCGAGGCGCGCACGGTCAGCGGGACCCCGTCCGCGGGAGCGATGCGCACCGAGCCGGGCGAGCCCTCCGGCCCGCGCAGCGTCACCGCGCGCTGGACGACGAGGTTCTCCCGGTAGGTGCCGGGCGCGACCGTGAGGACGTCGCCGTCGGCGGCGGCCTCCAGGGCGGCGGCGAGCGAAGCGTACTCACCCGTGCGGCGCCGCCACCTCGATGTGCCGGTGTGCGTCACCTGGACCGTGCCCTGTGCCATGGCGTTGCCGTGCCCCCACCTCGTCGTACAGATCGCTCGCTCGCCTTCGGGGCGGTACCGCGGACGGTGCCCGGCCCCTGTGGTTCGCTCGCGCGCGGGTCGATGCCGAATGCGCTTCGGCCGGTCCACCGTAGCGTGCGCCGAGGTGGTGGGTTGACCAGAGACGGGAGGCCGTCAGCTGCCCGTGCCGGCCTTTCCCCAGTCCGGGCCCGCCCGGTCCCAGGCCTGGTCCCAACGTGCGTACCTGCGACGGACCATACGCCAGACGATCATGCGCCGGACGCTGTCGACGAGACCCGCGGTGAGCAGGGCCGCGCCGAACCCGGCCAGCACCGCGTGGGTCGTCGCCGTCACGGCGTCCAGCGGGCGGGCCGTTATGAGGCCGTGCTGGTCCGTCCAGACGTCGAAGTGGTCGCCCTTGTGCGGGGACTTGAGAGTCGTCAGGACCGAGCCGTGCCGCCGGGTGCCGTCCGGTGCGGTCCAGTCGGCGAGGACGCGGCTGCGGTTGTCGTGGGCGCTGGTGGCGTCGGGGTCGGGCTCGACGGGGGCGCTGCCCAGCTTGCGCACCACCGTGGCCATCACGAGATGCCGGTCGTGCTGCTGCTGCCGGACCGACCGCTGCAGGGTGCCCTGGGCGGCGGCGCCGACGAACGAGCCGAGCACCGGTGCGGCCACCACGATCAGCACCAGCGCCACCAGGGCCACCCAGGCCTCGACCAGGTCGGTCGCGCGGCGCAGCGGATTGCGCCGCCACCGCCACAGGCCGCGGATCGCTCGCACCGACCACCACCCCCTCCCGCTCCGTGATAACCCCCGCCCGGTCCGTTCACCCGGGACCCGGGCCGAAGAGAGAGCGAAATCACCTCGGGCCGGGACTCTCATGAACTTCTCACGACCTCAACGACCGGGCCGCGGGCTTGGGTTCCCGCCGAGGCGGAGATCACTTGAGTTCCGGCCGCGGCCGGCTCGACTGAGCACGGCTCGGCCGCGGGAGGCTCGGTCACGGGCGGCTCCGCCGCGGGCGGATCGGCGGATCGGCGGATGGACGGTGGGCGGATGCGCGGATCGGTGCGAGGCGTCGGCTCGGGGGGCGGACGTCAGTCGAGGACCCGGACCGGGTCCCCCACCCGGATCGTGCCGGGGGAGTGCGGTACCAGGTTCTGGCCGAAGACCAGCTGGTTGCCGAACCTGCGGTGCCGTGCCAGCGTCCGCAGCGGCTCCCTGCCGCGTTCGGCGGTGACCTGGTCGGTCGTGGTCACCACGCACCGCCCGCACATCTTCGCGACCCGGAACTCGACCTCGCCGATGGCGATCCGTCTCCAGCCGTCCTCGGCCCAGGCCCGCGTACCGCGCACGACCACGTTCGGCCGGAACCGGTTCATGGGCAGTGGGCCCTCGTCGGCATGCTCGCCCTGCGCGATCAGGGAGTTGAGGGCGTCCAGCGAGGCCTGCGTGGTGACCAGCAGGGGATAGCCGTCGGCGAAGCTCACGGTCTCGCCCGGCAGCGCGTGGTCCGGGTCGATCGGGCGGCGTGTCGCGGGGGCGTCCATGTGGGCGAGGCGGACATCGGCCTCCAGATACGCGCCGCACCACGCATGGGCCGCCTCCGCGGCGAGAACCGCCTCCACCTTCGTACCGAAGATGTCCACCGGCACCGTGACCCCCGGTTCCGGCACCGGCACCGTCAGGGGCGTGCGCCCGGGCGCGGACAGACGTACGCCACCACCGGGCAGCAGCTCGGCAGCGGCGAGCGCGAGGCGCGGTTGTACACGCTGGGTGACGACCTTTCCCCCGTCGTCGATCAGAACCCAGCGTCGGTCACCGGCCAGCCCCCAGGGCTCCACGACGGCCTCCCGGGGCGAGAAGCCCCGGAGCGCCTTGACCGGGTGAACGTGAATCGACTGCAGTTCGGCCGTCCCCATGACGCCATCGTGCCAGGCCGCACGGACATCGGGGGGCGCCGATCAGTAGCCGCGGTACTGCTGCTGTTGCTGGTTGTTGTACGGGTCCTGGTACGGAGCCGCCGGCGCGGGGCGGGGAGCCGCCGGGCGCATCGCCTCGTAACCCGTGCCACCCATCATCGGACGGGGCGGCTGCGGCTGCTGCTGCGCGGGGTAGCCGCGCGGTCCCGTCGCCTGCTGGGGGATGTACGCCGTGGGCGCCTGCTGCAACGGGGCGGGCTGCTGCATCTGCTGCGGGTAGCCGTAGCCCGGGCCGGGCTGGGAGGGACCCGCCGGGAGGGCGGGCAGTGCCGACGGCAGCGCGGGCAGGTTGCTGCCGAAGCTGCTGGGCGCGTCGTAGGCGGGAGGGACCCGGATCGGGGCGATCTGCGGGGTGCCCCGTTCGGCCACGAGCGAGTCGTAGATCGGGGTGTCCGGGAAGGAGGCGGAGTAGTAGCCGCCGCCATAGGTGGAGCGGGGGGAGGTCATGGCACATAAGTTAAGCCCACGATGTGCTGGTTGGGGAGACCGATAAGAGGGTTGTTTTCCGTGTCGGCAGTGACGCCGGATCCCCAATCCGAGCGAACTCGGCAAAAAAGGACGGCAATCAGCGTTCTGATCGTGTAAAGGCCGAGTTCCGAGCCGGTTACCCGCAGTTGGCCAGGGATCTTCCTGTGCCGCTCATGGGAGATCCCTGTCCCCGGGAATAGGTTGTGAGGGTAGGGATGACCTGGGGCCGCCGGGGCGCGCCCGGGATGCCGACACATGATGGGGGCGGACATGTCAATGCCGAAAGGATCGAATACGCCGGTGCCGACCACGGCACTGCGGGTCGAATTGGGCTGGCGCTCCGGTCCAGGTGCCCCTGACGCGGACGCCTCGGCGCTGCTGCTGGTCGCCGGGAAAGTGCGCTCCGACGGCGACTTCGTCTTCTACAACCAGGCGACGCACGCCTCGGGCGCGGTCCGGCACGAGGGCAAGCGGCGCTCCGGCGACCTGGTCACCGACACCCTTCACGTCGACCTCGCGCGCGTGGAGGCCCCGATCGAGCGGATCGTCCTCGCGGCCTCGGCCGACGGCGGAACGTTCGGGCAGGTCCCCGGCCTCTATGTCGAGGTCCGGAACGCGGCGGACGGGACCGTGGCCGCCCGGTTCGACAGCACGGGCGCCACGGTGGAAACCGCTTTCGTGCTCGGTGAGTTGTACCGCCGCCAGGGCGGCTGGAAGTTCCGGGCGGTGGGGCAGGGGTACAGCAGCGGGCTGGAAGGGCTCGCCACCGACTTCGGGATCACGGTGGACGAGCCGCAGCACCCGGTGCAGCCGCCCACGCCGCAGGTCACCCCGCCGGTCGCCGGTCCGGTCACCCCACCGGCCCCGGCCCCGGTCCCTGGTCCCGTCACCGGTCCCCTCACCCCGCCGCGGCCCGTCACCCCGCCCTTCCCGCAGCACCCGGCGCCGACCTCCGCCGGTCTGCCCGTCCCGCCGCGTCCGCCGACAGCGCCGACCACGCCGACCGCGCCCGTACGGCTGTCCAAGGTGACGCTCACCAAGGCGGCCCCCTCCGTCTCCCTGGCCAAACAGGGCGGCACCTCGGGCGCGCTGCGGGTCAACCTCAACTGGCAGGTCCGCAAACAGCTCCCCGGCTGGGGCGGTCTGCGCGGCGGTGCGGGCGACCTCGACCTCGACCTGTGCGCCCTGTACGAGCTCGCCGACGGCCGCAAGGGCGTCGTCCAGGCGCTGGGCAACGCCTTCGGCTCCGTGAACCGGCCGCCGTACATCCACCTCGACGGCGACGACCGCACCGGCGCCGTGTCGAGCGGGGAGAACCTCACCGTCAACCTCGACCACAGGCAGGACTTCCGGCGGATCCTGATCTTCGTGACGATCTACCAGGGCGCCAGGTCCTTCGCCGACCTGCACGCCACGGTCACCCTCCAGCCCCAGCACGGCGCCCCGGTCGACTTCTCGCTGGACGAGTGCACGGTTCCCTCGACCGTGTGCGCGCTCGCCCTGCTCACCAACACCGGCGGCGACCTGGTCGTACAGCGGGAGGCGCGCTACCTCGTCCCGGAGCGCGGGGTGAGCCCGCAGCGGACCGTCGACCGCGCCTACGGCTGGGGCATGAACTGGACGCCCGGCCGCAAGTGACGCGAAAGGCGGTCAGCCTTCGTCGGCGACCGTGTCGGGACGCGCGTACGTACGGCCCTTCCAGGCCGCCCCGCGCCCCCGGTAGTGCTGCACCGCCGAGTCGGCCGTCATGAGGAGGTAGAGGAACGCGGTGAACGGCAGCAGCGGGGCGAGCCACAACGGCTGGCGGTAGTAGCGGAGCATCGGTACGTACGTCGCGGTCATCACCAGCCAGGCCGCGGCGCCGAGGAGCAGCGCCGCCGTGCTGCCGCCGACCGCCCCCGCCAGCACCGCCGCCGGCGGCACCAGATACACCAGCGCGAGACCGGCGACCGTACCGAGGAGCAGCAGCGGGTTGTGCCGCAGCTGCGCGTACGCGCTGCGGGAGACCATCCGCCACAGGTCGTGCAGGCGCGGGTAGGGGCGCACGCTGTCCACCCGGTCGGCGAGCCCCAGCCAGATGTGCCCTCCGGTGCCCTTCACCGCCCGGGCGAGCGCCACGTCGTCGATCACGGCATGCCGGATGGCATCCGGGATGCGTGCCCGCTCCGCCGCGTCGGCGCGCAGCAGGACGCAGCCGCCCGCCGCTGCCGCCGTGCGCGAGCCCTTCCGGCCGATCCGGCGGAACGGGTACAGCTGCGCGAAGAAGTAGACGAAGGCGGGCACCACGAGCCGTTCCCACACACTCGCCACCCGCAGCCGGGCCATCTGCGAGACCGCGTCGAAGCCCCCGGTGCCGGCGGCCGCCACCAGCAGCCGCAGGCTGTCCGGCTCGTGCGCGATGTCGGCGTCCGTCAGCAGCAGGTACTCGGGGCCACGCGCGCGTGCCAGCGCGATGCCGTGCCGTACCGCCCACAGCTTGCCCGTCCAGCCCGCCGGCGGCTCACCGGGCGAGGCCACGGTCAGTCCCAGCCCGCCGTGGCGCGCGGCCAGCTCCCGGGCCAGCTCCCCGGTGCCGTCCGTACTGCCGTCGTCGACCAGGAACACCTCCGCACGCCCCGGATAGTCCTGCGCCAGCAGCGACGGCAGACTCAGGGGCAGCACCGCGGCCTCGTCCCGGGCCGGGACCACCACGCACACGTCCGGCCACTCGGCGGGCTCGCGCCGGGGCGGCAGCCGGACGTCGGTGCGCCAGAAGAAGCCCTGGCAGAGCAGCAGCCACAACCAGGAGGCGAGGGACACGGCGGCGATCCATGTGAAGGCGCTCACCCGCGCAGTCTGCCCCATCGGACCTGCTCCCAACGGCCCATCGTCTATCGTGGCCGGGTGAAGATCGCGCTCATCGACTCCGGAATCGGCCTGCTGGCGGCCACCGCAGCGGTACGGCGGCTGCGCCCCGACGCCGATCTCGTCCTCTCCTTCGACCCCGAGGGCATGCCCTGGGGACCGCGCACCCCCGAGGGCATCACCGAGCGCGCCATGGCCGTCGCCGAGGCCGCCGCCGCCCGCCGGCCCGACGCGCTGATCATCGGCTGCAACACGGCGACCGTGAACTCCCTGTCGGCGCTGCGCACCCGCCTGGAGCCCGGCATCGCGGTCATCGGCACGGTCCCGGCGATCAAGCCGGCCGCCGCCGGCGGCGGCCCCGTCGCCATCTGGGCGACCCCCGCGACCACGGGCAGCGCCTACCAGCGGGGCCTGATCGAGGAGTTCGCCGGCGGTGTACCGGTCACCGAGGTGCCCTGCTGGGGACTGGCCGAGGCCGTGGAGCACGCCGACCAGGCCGCCGTCGACGCCGCGGTTGCCGCGGCGGCCGAGCTCACCCCCGACGACGTGACGACCGTCGTCCTGGGCTGCACCCACTACGAACTCCTGGCGGAACGTATCCGCGCCGCCGTCCAGCGCCCCGGCGCCGCGCCCCTCGCCCTGCACGGCTCCGCCGGTGCGGTGGCAGCCCAGGCACTGCGCCGGATCGGTGCGCGGCCGGCCCCCGACGCACCGGCCACGGGTACGGTGACGGTGCTGCTCAACGGCCGGGAGGGCGAGCTGCCCGAGGCCGCGCTGAGCTACGCCGAGGCCCGCCTGCTGCGCGCGGCCAGTCCTGCCGGGTCCCAGTGAACTTCCCGCGGCCCGGGATACCGCCGATGTGAGCAGTCACCCTCCGCAACGCGGTACCCGCGCAGCGAAACGTGAGTAATCTCGTAGACATGAGGGACCACCCCCGCGACCGCTCTCCGGACGAGGACGCCCCGCACCCGGATGTCTGGACCGGGCGCGCCACGAACCGGGTCCAGTGGCTGCTGGCTCTGGTCGGCGCGGCCTGCATGGCGCTCGGTATCGAACTGGCCGTGGACTCCGCCTGGAACGCGGGCGTCGCCCCGCTGGTGATGTCGGTCGTGGGCTGCATCGCGGCCGGGCTGCTGGTCCTCTTCGGCACCCTCGCCTTCGTGCACGTCGACCTGAGACTCGACCGGGAGTGCCTCGAAATCCGCTGCGGTCACATAGGAGTACCGCGCCGGCGTATTCCGCTCTCCCAGGTGGTCGGCGCCGACTTCTCCCCGCAGATCACCCCGCGCCACTGGGGCGGCTGGGGCTACCGCTGGCGCCCGGAGAAGGGCACGGCCGTCGTCGTCCGCCGAGGCGAGGGCATCGTGCTGCGCCTGTGGGACGGCCACACCTTCACCATCACCGTGGACAACGCCGAGTCCGCGGTACGGGTCATCAGGGAACGCCTGCGGACGATCACGCCGGGTACGGCTCACTGACGCAGGTCGCACCCGGGGCCGGCCCCTGTGGGGCCGAATCACATGTGGCTGGAACACAGAGGTCCGGGCCATACACCCGTACGGCTCAACCGCCCGGTGCCGCCGCCACCCCTGCCACCCAGGGGCGTGCCGTCGCCAGGCCCGCCAGCAGGCCCGCCCCCGCCGACACCGTCGTGAAGCTCAGCGCGTTGCCCACCGCGGCGATCGCGGCCAGGGCGGTGAGTGCCGCGCCCGCGGTGAGGGTGACCGGTGTGGAGCGGGGCGACCGCCACAGGGCGTAGAGGATCCAGCAGAACGCGGTGGCCAGCAGCAGACCGCCGACCAGGCCCTGCTCTGCGGCCTGCTGGAGCGGTGCGGAGTGCGGTTTGCCGTCGGGCAGCAGGGACTCGGACGCGGTGCCGCTCAGCTCGGCGAAGCGCCCCGGTCCGACGCCCAGGGCGGTGTTCCGGTGCGCGAGACGCGCGGCGTCCCGCCACAGCTGCACCCGGTGCTCGGCGAGGGGGCCCGTCAGGGCGGAGGTGAGGCCGGCCGGCAGGACGTTCGCCGCGATCGCCCAGACCGTGCCGGTCGCCAGCGCGGCCGCCAGGGCCAGCCCGGCGATGCCCGGTCCCCGCCGGCGCATCCGGCCGGCGGCGAGGGAGCACAGCAGGACGACGGCGCTGGCCGCGCAGCCGGCCGTCGAGCCCACGGCCGCCCCGGCCACCGCGATGCCGGCGGCCAGCATCCGCAGTGCGAACCGCAGCGCCGGAACCGGCGTCGCCCAAGCGGCACAGCACGCGCCGCCCGTCGCGAGCACCAGCAGTGCCGCGACGGCGCCGGCATGGCCGAGCGGGGTCGTGAACTGAGGGCCCGGGGCCACCTGGGGCATCGCCACCGCGAGCGCCAGCCCCGCCAGTGCGCCCGCACACGGCGCGGCGACCGGCAGCAGCGACCCGGACATCCGGCCCGCGGCATAGCCCGCGGCCACCGCGAGCACCGCCAGCAGCACGCCCTCGGGCCGTGCGTCGCGCCCGGTCGCCGAGATCAGCGGCCACACGGCGCAGGCCCCGAGCACCACGACGCCCACCACATCAGAAACGTTTCGTCTGTCATTGTCCGCGTGCGCCTCGGCAGCGGACGTCATCCCGGTCGACCCCACCGTCGCCCCCCGTACCCCGGTCCCCCGACCTGTGGCAGGCCCCGCCGCCCGCCTCGCACACCGTAACCGGCGATGCCCGCTTTGTGGATGACTTGCGCGGGAACGGTGGGGTTCCTGCATGCCGAGACCGTGCTGTCGGCCGCAAGGTCAACCGCCGTACACTCCCCGGGTGACCGTCACCGCAACTTCCGTGGACCAGTCGGACCAGCTCACGCCACGTCCCGCCCCCCGCGCACGCGCCCTCCGGCTGCTCCGCCGCCTGGTCCCGGCCGCCGCCTCCGCCCTCAGCGGAGTGCTGCTGTACGTCAGCTTCCCGCCGCGCACCCTGTGGTGGCTGGCCCTGCCCGCCTTCGCCGGATTCGCGTGGGTGCTGCGCGGCCGCTCGTGGAAGGCGGCCCTCGGTCTCGGCTACGTCTTCGGGCTCGGCTTCCTGCTGCCGCTGCTGGTGTGGACCGGCGTCGAGGTCGGTCCCGGGCCGTGGCTCGCACTGGTGGCCATCGAGGCGATCTTCATCGCCCTGGTCGGTGTGGGGGTGGCCGCCGTCTCCAAGCTCCCGGTCTGGCCGGTGTGGGCGGCCGCCATATGGATCGCGGGCGAGGCGGCACGCGCGCGTGTGCCCTTCCGCGGCTTCCCCTGGGGCAAGATCGCCTTCGGCCAGGCGGACGGCGTCTTCCTCCCGCTCGCCGCGCTGGGCGGCACCCCGGTGCTCGGCTTCGCCGTCGTCCTGTGCGGGTTCGGTCTGTACGAGGCGGGGCGGCTGGCCGTCGAGGGCCGGCGCACCCGCGAGCTCCGGCGCGGGGCGGCGGCCGCGGCCCTGCTGAGCGTGGCCGTTCCCGTGGTGGGCGCGGTCGCGGCGCGGACGCTGGTGAGCGACAAGGCCGAGAACGGCTCCGTCACCGTCGCGGTCATCCAGGGCAACGTGCCGCGCGCCGGCCTGGACTTCGCGTCGCAGCGGCAGGCGGTGCTCGACTACCACGTGAAGGAGACGCTCAAGCTGGCCGCCGACGTCAAGGCGGGCAAGGTCGCCAAACCGGACTTCGTGCTGTGGCCGGAGAACTCCTCCGACGTCGACCCGTTCTCCGACGCCGACGCGGCCGCCGTGATCGACGAGGCGGCCAAGGCGATGGGCGTGCCCATCTCCGTCGGCGGGGTCGTCGAGCGGGACGGCAAGCTGCTCAACGAGCAGATCCTGTGGGACCCGGTCAAGGGCCCGACGTCGACGTACGACAAGCGGCAGATCCAGCCCTTCGGCGAGTACCTCCCGCTGCGCGGTCTGGTCGGCGCCGTCAACAAGGACTGGACCAGCATGGTCCGCCAGGACTTCAGCCGGGGCACGAAGCCCGGTGTGTTCGACATCGACGGCACCAAGGTCGGCCTAGCGACCTGCTACGAGGCCGCCTTCGACTGGGACGTGCGGGACACCGTCACGCACGGCGCCGAGATGATCTCCGTGCCGAGCAACAACGCCACCTTCGACCGCAGCGAGATGACCTACCAGCAGCTCGCCATGTCCCGGATCCGCGCGGTCGAGCACAGCCGGACCGTCACCGTGCCGGTGACCAGCGGCGTTAGCGCGATCATCATGCCGGACGGGAAGATCACCCAGAAGACCGGCATGTTCGTGCCCGCCTACCTGGTCCAGAAGGTGCCGCTGCGCACCTCCGAGACCCCCGCGACCAGGCTGGGCATCCTGCCCGAGATCGCGTTGGTGCTGGTCGCCGCGGGTGGGGTCGGCTGGGCCATTGGGGCCGGAATGCGCGGTCGGCGCGCCGGTGACGCGTAGCCGTACACGCGCTGTACGCCCCGTGCTTCCGGCCGGGTGCGCGGAGGCGGGCGGTTAGGGTCGCCTCATGGCTACTCCTGACTTCATCCGCACGATCCGCGCCTCCGCGGGCCACCAGCTGCTCTGGCTGCCCGGGATCACCGCCATCGTCTTCGACGACGAGGGCAGAGTGCTCCTGGGCCGCCGCACCGACACCCGCAGATGGTCGGTCATCGGTGGCATTCCCGAGCCGGGGGAGCAGCCCGCGGCCTGCGCCGTGCGTGAGGTCTTCGAGGAGACGGCGGTGCGCTGTGTCGCCGAGCGGGTGGTCCTCGTCCAGGCGCTGGAGCCCGTCACCTACCCGAACAGCGACGTCTGCCAGTACATGGACATCACCTTCCGCTGCCGGGCCGTCGGCGGCGAGGCCCGGGTGAACGACGACGAGTCGCTGGAAGTGGCCTGGTTCGACGTGGACGCCCTGCCGGAGCTGAACGAGTTCGGCGTGTTCCGGATCAAGCAGGCCCTGTCGGATGCACCCACATGGTTCGACCCTACGGCCTTGGGCTGAAGTATGTGTGCTGACGCTATGTGGGAGCGCGGGGACGCCGCCTAGGGTCGACCCATGAGCTCGCCCAGCATCCGCACCGGCCCCGGCACCGGCCTCGACCTGCACGGCCGCACCGCCCTGGTCACCGGCGCCGCCGGGGGCATCGGCCGTGCCTGCACCCTGCGTCTCGCGGCGGCCGGCGCCCGGGTCAGAGCCGTCGACCGGGACACCGCCGGGCTGGCCGAGCTCGTGGACGTCGCGGGGCGGGCCCTGGGGGCGGCGGGCGGCGGGGCGGTCGAGCCGTACGTCCTCGACCTCACCGACCTGGACGCGGCCGAACGTGCCGCCGCCGGCACCGATGTCCTCGTCAACAACGCGGGTCTCCAACTGGTGCGCCCCATGGAGGAGTTCCCGCCGGACGTGTTCCACACCGTACTGACCGTGATGCTGGAGGCGCCGTTCCGGCTGATCCGGGGCGCGCTGCCGCACATGTACACGCAGGGCTGGGGGCGGATCGTGAACGTGTCCTCCGTCCACGGGCTGCGCGCCTCCGCCTACAAGTCCGCCTATGTGGCCGCCAAACACGGTCTCGAGGGTCTGTCGAAGACGGCCGCTCTGGAGGGCGCACCCCATGGGGTGACCTCGAACTGTGTGAACCCCGGCTATGTGCGCACCCCACTGGTCGAGAAACAGCTCGCCGACCAGGCCCGGGCGCACGGCATCCCCGAGGAGCGGGTGCTGTCCGAGGTGCTCCTGACCGACAGCGCCGTCAAGCGGCTCGTCGAACCGGAGGAGGTCGCCGAGGCCGTGGCCTATCTCTGCGCCCCCCAGGCATCCTTCGTCACGGGCACCTCGCTGGTGCTCGACGGCGGCTGGACGGCCCACTGACGGGACGGGCTCCCACCGGCCGACAGGGCGGGCCCCAGTCGGCCGGTCGGCCCGTCGGCCCGTCGGCCCGCGAGTTTTCCACAGGCCCGACGGGCCGGAGCGGCGATGCGGAATCCTGTGAACATGTCTCGCAATCACGTGCAGTCCGCCCGGCGGCCTGCCCCGGCCCCGGCGGCCGGTGTCCTCGACCCGGGCGTCGAAGCGCCCGGGGGCGTCGAGCCGGTGTACCTCGAACTGCTGGCCAGGGGCGCCTCGGCGGAGGCGTACGAGCAGCCGGTGCTGCTCGCCCGCGCAGAGAACCGGCCGCCGGAGCGGATCGTCGCCCTGGAGCGGGCCAAGCTGCTCGCGCTGCGGGTCCGCGGCGAGCTGGAGGGCAGACGGCGACGCGAGGCCGAGCTGTCCGCCCTGTTCGAGACCGCGCACGACCTGGCGGGACTGCGGGACGTGGACGCCGTGCTCCAGGCGATCGTCCAGCGTGCCCGCTCCCTGCTCGGCACGGACGTCGCCTACCTGAGCCTGAACGACCCGGTACGCGGCGACACCTACATGCGGGTCACCGAGGGCTCGGTCGCGGCCCGCTTCCAGCAGCTGCGGCTCGGCATGGGGGAGGGGCTCGGCGGTCTCGTCGCGCAGACCGCGCGGCCGTACGTCACCGACGACTACTTCAAGGACGACCGCTTCCAGCACACGCTGACCATCGACGCGGGCGTGCGCGACGAGGGCCTGGTCGCCATCCTCGGTGTCCCGCTCATGCTGGGACCGCACGTCATCGGGGTGCTGTTCGCCGCGGACCGGCGGGCCCGCGTCTTCGAGCGGGAGCAGATCGCCCTGCTCGGCTCCTTCGCCGCGCTCGCCGCGGCCGCCATCGACACGGCGAACCTGCTCACCGAGACTCGTTCGGCCATGGCAGGCCTGGAGCGGGCCAACGAGATCATCAAGGACCGCAGCGCGGTCATCGAGCGAGCCTCGGACGTCCACGACCGGCTCGCCGAGCTCGTGCTGCGCGGCGGCCAGGTCCGTGACGTGGCCGCCGCCGTCTCCCAGGTCCTGGGCGGCACGGTCGAGTTCACCGACACGGCCGACGCCCGGTCGCTCGCCCGGTCACTGGAGACGTCGCGCACGGAGGGCCACGCGGTACGGCACGGCGACGACTGGATCGCCGCGGTCGCCGCGGGCGGCCAGCTCCTCGGCGCGCTGGTGCTGCGCGGCCATCCGGGCCTCGACCCCGTCGACCAGCGCACCCTGGAGCGCGCCGCGACGGTCACCTCACTGCTTCTGCTGGCCCGCCGCTCCGCCGCCGAGGCCGAACAGCGGGTGCGCGGCGAGCTGCTGGACGACCTCCTCGACGCCCGCGCCCGCGAACCGCGCCAACTACGCGACCGCGCCGCCCGGTTGCGCGCCGACCTCGACGCCACCCAGGTCGTGCTGGCCGCCCGCCTCGACGGCCCGGCCGCGGACGCCGAGGAGGCGGCGGCAGCGCGCCGCCGGCTGTGGTCGGCAGCCTCCCACCTCGCCACCACCCGGCACGGCCTGGCCGCCGCCCGCGACGGCGGCACCGTCCTGCTGCTGCCCCTCGGCCCCGATGAGACCGCCACCGACCTGGCGCGGCGCACCGCCCGGCAGCTCGGCGCCGCCGTCCGGCAGCCGGTGACCGTCGGCGCCTCCGCCCCCGTCGCCGACCTCGCCTCCCGCCCCGACACGGTGGCCGCCGCCTACGCCGAGGGCCGCCGCTGTCTCGACGCGCTGAACCTCCTCGGCCGGGGCGGCGACGGTGCCGCCGCCGAGGACTTCGGCTTCCTCGGTCTGCTCCTCGCCGGCGAACGGGACGTCACGGCGTTCGTCATGCGCACCATCGGCCCGGTCGTCGCCTACGACACGCGGCGCGGCACGGAACTGCTGCGCACTCTCGACGCGTACTTCGCGTGCGGGATGAGCCCGGCCCGCACCAAGGACGAACTCCACGTCCACGTGAACACGGTGGCCCAGCGGCTGGAGCGGGTGGCCCGCCTCCTCGGTGACGACTGGCAGCGGCCGGCCCGCGCCCTGGAGATCCAACTGGCCCTGCGCCTGCAGCGGTTGGGGACGCCGCCGGAGCGCCGCTGATCCCGGGGCCGAGGGCCGGGGGACCAGCGGCGCGGGCTCAGCGGGCGGATACGTCCTCGGCGCGTGGCGTGACGCTCGCGGTGCCGTCGTCGGCCAGGTCGCGCCGCCGGGTCTCCTTCGCCACGCCCACCGCGACCAGGGTGAGCAGGGACGCCGCGATCACGTACAGGGCGATCGGCGTCGAACTGCCGTAGTCGGCCAGCAGCGCGGTGGCGATCAGCGGGGCGGGCGCACCGGCGGCGACGGAGGCGAACTGGGCGCCGACGGAAGCGCCGGAGTAGCGCATCCGGGTCGCGAACATCTCGGCGAAGAAGGCGGCCTGGGGCGCGTACATGGCGCCGTGCAGCACCAGTCCGACGGTCACCGCCAGCACCAGGTAACCGAATCGACCGGTGTCGGCGAGGGCGAAGAACGGGAACATCCACAGCCCGATCCCGGCCGCGCCCAGCAGGTAGACGGGGCGCCGCCCGACCCGGTCCGAGAGCGCGCCCCACGCCGGGATGACGGCGAAGTGCACGGCGGAGCCGATGAGCACGGCGTTCAGGGCGGTCTGTTGGGAGACGCCGACGGAGGTGGTGGCATAGACGAGGACGAAGGCCGTGATGACGTAGTAGCTGATGTTCTCCGCCATCCGCGCGCCCATCGCGACGAGCACGTCACGCCAGTGGTGCCGCAACACGGCGACCAGCGGCGGCTGTTCCGCCCTCCCGGCACTCCGCCGGGCCTCGGACCGTGCCAGCGCCGCCCGGAACACGGGGGATTCGTCGACGGAGAGCCGGATCCACAGACCGACGGCGACCAGCACACCGGAGAGCAGGAACGGGATCCGCCAGCCCCAGCTCGCGAAGGCGCCGTCCGGCAGGACGGACGTGAGCAGCGACAGCACGCCGGTGGCCAGCAGCTGGCCGGCCGGGGCCCCGGTCTGCGGCCACGACGCCCAGAAGCCGCGCCGGCGCGCGTCCCCGTGCTCCGAGACGAGCAGGACGGCTCCGCCCCACTCGCCGCCCAGCGCGAACCCCTGGACCAGCCTCAGGAGCGTCAGCAGGACGGGCGCCGCGCCGCCGACCGTCGCATGCGTCGGCAGCAGCCCGATCGCGAACGTCGCCCCGCCCATCAGCAGCAGACTCAGCACGAGCAGCCGTTTGCGCCCGAGCCGGTCCCCGTAGTGCCCGAACACCAGGGCCCCGAGCGGCCGGGCGGCGAACCCGACGGCGTAGGTCAGGAACGACAGCAGCGTGCCGACGAGCGGGTCGGAGTCCGGGAAGAACAGCTTGTTGAAGACGAGGGCGGCCGCGGAGCCGTAGAGGAAGAAGTCGTACCACTCGATGGTGGTGCCGATGAGGCCGGCGGCGACGATGCGGGGGAGGTTCGACGGAGCGGGCGGGGTGCTTGCTGGTGACGACATCGGCACCACTTCCTGGTGGTCGACGGGGACGTTGCGTGTCGCCACACCGTAGGAAGATGCAGTTCACAGGCGTATGTGGTGAGCCACCATACTTCTGGGCGCAGGAGTGCGTGCGGCAACCATGGGGAGGGGGGCGGGCCTCCGCGGCGTATGTCACTTCAGGACTTCAGGACTTCAGGACTTCTGGCTGAACGCCGAGTCGAAGGAGTCGGCGGGAGGCTCGATACGGGTGAGCTCCCGGATCCGGGCCGGCGCGTCGGGGGCGCCGACCAGCCGGTCCATGCCGGCGTCCTCCCACTCCACGGGGATCGGTCCGGCGTATCCGATCGAGTTGAGCATCCGGAAGCAGGCATCCCAGGGCACGGCGCCGTGTCCGGTGGAGACGAAGTCCCAGCCGCGCCGCGGATCGCCCCAGGGCAGGTGGGATCCCAGGCGGCCGTTGCGGCCCCGGGAGCGGGCGAACTCACCGTCTCCGACCTGGGCTTCGCCGCCGCGGCCCGCGGCGCCGCCACCCACATCGTCGACCGTGTGATCAGCGATCCCCAGCTGCTGCCCGGCACGCGAGGGCGCTGACGGGGGCGCGGTGGCAAGGGGCCCGTGGTCAGTTGCCGTGGTCGGCGAGGGTCCTGAGGTCGGTCACGGCGTAGGCGAGGTCGAAGTGGAATCCCCTGCCGACGCGCTGGACGGCCAGGTCGGCGAGTTCCTCGCCGCGGGCGGGGAGGAACTCGAGCTCGGCGGTGCCGACCCAGGCGTCGCTGATCGCGGTGTCGTCCAGGACGGACATGACCAGTTCGTGGACGGCGGGCCGGTCGTGCAGTCCGGCGGCCAGGCTGGGGAAGTGCCGCAGGTTGACCACGGGGCGGTTCATCAGGGCGGTGGGGTCGGGGACCGCCTGCTCGAGGGTGATCTCGGCCTCGGCGATGCGCTGCCCGGCGGAGGACGCGGTGGCGCCGAACCGTCCGCCCGGGCCGAGGACGGGGGTGCCGGGTCCGCCGACGGAGTAGGCGCGCGTCTGGTGGACGGTGCCGAGCTTCTTGGGGAAGCCCTGGACCCAGCCCCGGGCCATGGCGGAGTCGTTGTCCACGTAGATGTACGGGCACCACGCCACCGGCGTGCCGTGGTGGCGGGCGTCCAGGGTGACCAGGAACTCGCGGTACTGCGAGCGTGCCGGGTCCAGGTACTCCAGGTCCGTGGCGGAGTACTGCCAGTCGATGAACATGGCGACGCCGCGGCCGGCGGACTCGGGATCGGGGGTCAGGCCCTCGGGCAGGGTCGCCGCGGCCGCTGCCGGGTCGGCGAAGAACTCCACGCCCACCACGGTGCCGGCGTAGTGCCACGGCGGAGCGGGCGCCAGGTTCGCGATGCCACGGGGAGAGAGGGGGACGGTGTAGCCCTTCATGTCACGTCCTTGGGGGAGGAGGGAGGGGGAGGGGGAGGGGAGGGGACAGTAGGAAACGATACGTATCGTTTCATTGACGTCCACGACCGTAGCACGCCTTGACCTCTGAATGAAACGATACGTATCGTTCGATCCATGGCTTCTGTCTTCTCCTCGCCCCAGGCGGCCGGCGGGCCGCGCTCTCTCGCGAAGATCCTCGACGCGGCACGGGGTGTCCTGTCGGAACACGGATATCCGGCGCTGACCATCGAAGCCGTCGCGGCGGCCGCGGGCGTCGGCAAGTCCACCATCTACCGGTGGTGGCCCAACAAGGAGGCGCTCGTGGCCGACGCGCTCGCCGAGGTCTTCCGCGCCGACGACATTCCCGACCTGGGCGACACCCGTGCGGAGCTCCGCTACGCCGTCGACATGACCATCGACAACTACGCGAACGAGGACATCGCCGCCTCGCTGCCCGCACTCGCCGCCGGTCTGCTTCCCCACCCCGAACTCATGACCCGGTTCCGCGAAGCCTTCCTGTTCCGCAAGCGCGAGAACATCGCCGTCGCGCTGCGCCGCGCCGTGGCGCGGGGTGATCTGCCCGACGACCTCGACACCGACCTGGTCCAGGACATCTGGGCCGGCACCATCCTCTACCGGCGGCTCATGACCGGTTCCCCCCTCGACGCGGACCTCGCGGAACACCTCGTCCGCCTCGTCACCGACGCGCCGGGGCGGCGAAGCGGCGGGGACGGCCGCCGGGACGCCTGAGCCGGTGTCCGCGAGAACCCCGCGTCTTGCCCGTACCGGGTGGCGGGCGCACGCTGGTGGCATGAGCGTTCATGAGAGCCCCACGCTCATCATGTCCGTGCAGCGTGCCTTCCGGCTGCTGGAGGCGGTGAGCGCGCACGAGAACGGCGCGCCCGCGAAGCAGCTGGCGCGTGAGACGGGGCTGCCGCTGGCCACCGCCTACCACCTGCTGCGGACCATGGTCCACGACGGGTACCTGCGGAAGCTGGTCGACGGCGGCTTCGTTCTCGGCGACAAGCTGGAGACGCTGCACACCGCGGGGCACACCCAGGCGTTGCTCACCCGGGTCCGTCCGACGCTCGCCGCGCTCCGTGACGAGCTGGTCACCGCCACCTACCTCACGTTCTACGAGGAGGGCGAGATCAGCGTCGCCGAGATCGTCGACGGGCCCCGTGCGCCCCGGGTCGACCTCTGGGTGGGATTCGAGGACGCGGGGCACGCCACCGCCCTCGGCAAGTCCGTACTGCGCGAACTGGACGAGGAGTCCCGCCGCGACTACCTCTCCCGGCACGACCTCGCCGACCTGACGCCCCGGACCATCACCACCCTCCCGGAGCTGCTCCGGAACCTCGACGCCTCGCCCCTGGCCCCGGCCGTCACGGATCTCGAGGAGTACTCCCTCGGCACGGTGTGCGTCGCCGTGCCCATCTACCGGGGCGACGTCCTCGGCTCGCTCGGCGTCTCCCTCCCGGCGGAACGGCTCTCCCGGCTCCCGGAGGTCCGGGCCCGGCTGATCCCGGTCGCGGACCGGGTGACCAGAGGCCTGTCGCTCACTATCTGAAATCCCGCTCCTTGTGGCTTGTAGGCCGAACCTCTTTCCTGGATGAAACGGATAAGTCGGGCTTAAGGCTCGTACGGGTGAGGATTGCGGAAGAGACATGAGGCAGGCGCGAGACCATGGTGGCAACCACTGGCCGTTGCGGCCGCTCCGGAAGCCGGTGACCGGTTTCGGGGCGCCGGTCCCCAGGCGCGCCGCCGCACAGCTGGCCGCCGGCATGCCCGTGGTCCCGGTTCTGATCGTCTCCGGCATCGCGCTCGTCGACGTCTTCGCCGGATCGGGGATGTTCTGGCTGCCGCTGCTGGCGGCCGGGCCGGCGCTGGCCGCCAGCACCAACGGTCCCCGAGGCGTCCTGTTCGTGGGACTCCTCGCCGCGGTGCTGGGCGCGTCCCTGGGGGTCAGCGAGGCCGGTCCGGGGCATGAACTGACGGCCGTGCTCTCGGCACTGCTCGCCGTCACCCTGGCGAGCGCCCTGGCCAGCGCCCTGCGCGGCCGCCGGGAACGCGTGCTCGCCGCCGTCCGCTCGGTCGCGGAGGCCGCCCAGCACGCCGTTCTCAAGCCCATCCCGGAGACCGTCGGACCGTTCCGGGTCGCGGTCCGCTACAGCGCGGCGGCGGCGGAGGCCCGCATCGGCGGTGACCTCTACGCCCTGGTGCAGACCCCGCACGGGGTGCGGCTGATCGTCGGCGACGTACGTGGCAAGGGGCTGCCGGCCGTGGAGATCGCCGCGCTGGTCCTCGGTGTCTTTCGCGAGGCCGCCTATGACGAGCCCGATCTCCTCGCCGTCGTCGGCAGGATCGAGCGGAGCCTGGCCCGCAACCTCGGGCCCGACGACTTCGTCACCGCGGTGGTCGTCGGACACCCGCGCGCCGGGGAGCTCGAGATGGTGAACTGCGGACACGCCTCGCCGCTGCTCATACCCGCGTCAGGAGGCGTCGTCGCGGTCGAGGCCGGCCGCCCGGCTCCGCCCCTCGGCCTGCTCGCCCTGGTCGGCGAGCCCCCCTGCCTGGAGGTCCTGCCGTTCTCCGACGGAGATCAGCTGCTGCTCTACACCGACGGGGTCATCGAGGCCCGTGACCGCGCCCGCGAGTTCTACCCGCTGGCCGAGAGGGTCGCCCGTCATGTGTCCGACGAGCCGGAGCACATCCTCTCCGCGGTCCATGACGAACTGCTGGCGCACGTGGGCGGCCGGCTGCACGACGACGCGGCACTGCTCCTGCTCCAGATGCAGGCCGTGGGCGAACCGGATTCGTCCGCATCGGAGGCACAGGGGACGACCGTCCCGGAATCGGCATCGGAACCCGGACCCGGACG
This sequence comes from Streptomyces sp. NPDC058464, assembly GCF_042721035.1. Classification (NCBI taxonomy): domain Bacteria; kingdom Bacillati; phylum Actinomycetota; class Actinomycetes; order Kitasatosporales; family Streptomycetaceae; genus Streptomyces; species Streptomyces sp. NPDC058464. The sequence goes on along the minus strand of NZ_JBHXMA010000001.1, from coordinate 209,319 downwards.
TGGACCGGAGGAGTACGACGGCCGCGGGCCCGTCTCCGTGGTGTCGCGCAGCCGGTCCGCGACCGTGGGGTCGGACGGTGGAAGGCGCTGGTCGGCGCAGCGGACGGGCGCGGCGTTCTCCTCGGGACCCGGCCGCTGACCGGAAGGGAGCCCTCGTCGACGGGACCGGAAGGGAACCTTGTCGACGGGACCGGAAGGGAACCTTGTCGACGGGAAGGGAGCCGAGATCGGCCCCCGGGTGGTCACACCGCGACGAGATCCGCCCACCGGGTGACCGCGCCGGGATGCACATGGATGCCGTAACGAGTGGCCAGCGCGTGCACGATCCCCTCGCCCCGGCCGTGCTCGTCCGGGTCGATCCCCGCGGGCGGCTCTCCCGCCGTACGCGCGGGACCCGAGTCGGTGACCTCGATGCGCAGGGTGCCGAGCCCGGCGTCCCGCATCCACGAAAGCCGCAGCACCGCCGGGGGCAGGGCATGCACGATCGCGTTGGTGAGCAGTTCCGACACCACCAGCAGTGCGTCCTCGACGACGTCCGGGGACACCTTCCAGGCGGCCAGGACCGCGGCCGCCCGCCGACGCACGTCCGGGACGGCACCGGCGACGGGCGCCATCGGGAAGACGTATTCGCTTGCCCCCCGCACCCGCGTGTTGAGCTGTACCGCCATCTCGTGTCTCCAGGGGTGAGGGCCACAGGCCCCGCCTCACGAGCCTCGGCACTTTGCCGGGCTTGTTAGCACGCTAAGGAGCCGGGGCGGGTCGGTCAATGAACGTGGGTCGGCATTACCGAACGGGGCTTCCCGCTCGGGCGCCGAGGCGCCCTCCGCACGTACGGCAGACCTTCCGAGACGGTAATAGGCTCGATTCATGACCGGTCCGGTCCAGTCCATCGAACGGGCGGCCGCGATCCTGCGCCTGCTCGCCGGAGGGCCCCGCCGACTCGGGCTCGGAGAGGTGGCGGCCTCCCTCGGGCTGGCCAAGGGCACCGCCCACGGCATTCTGCGCACGCTCCAGCACGTGGATTTCGTGGAGCAGGACGCGGCGACCGGAAAGTACCAGCTCGGAGCCGCCCTGCTGCATCTGGGCACGAGCTATCTCGACGTCAACGAGCTGCGGTCCCGGTCCATCAACTGGGCCGACGCCCTGGCCGCCCGCAGCGGCGAGGCGGTGCGCCTGGGCACCCCCCTGGAAGGCATGGTCCTGGTCGTCCACCATGTGTTCCGGCCCGACGACACGCTCCAGACCCTGGACGTGGGCTCGCTGCTGCCGCTGCACGCCTCCTCACTGGGCAAGGTGCTGCTGGCGTACGGCACCGCGCCCCTCGAGTCCGCCCTGGACTCGGGCCTGGAGGCGTACACCAGGCACACCCTGGTCACCCGGGAGCAGCTCACCCGGGCGCTCGCCGAGGTCCGGGAGGTGGGCTGGGCCGCCGAGATACAGGAAATGAGCATGGGCGAGGCCGGGCTCGCCGTGCCGATCCGCGGGCACGGCGGCCTGGTCGTCGGTGCCATCGGACTGTCCGGCCCGGTCGAGCGGGTCTGTGACAGCCAGGGCCACCCCCGGCCCACCCTGATCACGCTGATCCGGGAGGCCGCACGGGCGATCTCCAGAGACCTGGGCGCCGCCCGCTGGTAGACCCCCTGGCTCCCGCGCTCACTCCGCGACCCATCGGAAGGCGGACCCGATCATGGTGGAACGGTATGTGATGTCCATCGATCAGGGCACCAATTCCACACGATGCATCCTGTTCGACCGGGGCGGTCGGCTGGTGTCCGTCGCGCAGCGCGAGCACCAGCAGCACTTCCCCAGGCCCGGCTGGGTCGAGCACGACGCCGTCGAGATATGGCAGAACCTGCGACGGGTGGTGTCCGAGGCCCTGTCCGGAGCCGGCATGGCCGTCGACGTGGCGCAGGTCGCCGCCATCGGCCTGGCCAACCAGCGGGAGACGACGGTGCTCTGGGACCGCCGTACCGGCAGCCCGCTGGGCCGGGCGCTCGTCTGGCAGGACACGCGTACGGCGTCGCTGGTCGAGGAGCTGAGGGAACGGCCCGGAGAGGAGTTCTTCCTCGACCGGTGCGGGCTGCCGCCCTCCACCTATTTCTCGGCGCTGCGGCTCCGCTGGCTGTTCGACCACGTCAAGGGCCTGGAACAGCGAGCGAAGGACGGCGAGGTGCTGTTCGGCACGATGGAGAGCTGGCTGATCTGGAACCTCACCGGGGGAGCCGACGGCGGTCTGCACATGACCGACGCCACCAACGCCAGCCGCACGATGCTGATGAACATCCGCACCCTCACCTGGGACGAGGAACTCCTGGCGTTCTTCGGCGTCCCCCGGCCGATGCTGCCCGAGATCCGGTCCAACGCGGAGACGTACGGAGACGCCCGTTCGCTGCTGCCCGGCGTGCCCATCACCGCCGCACTCGGCGACCAGCAGGCGGCGCTCTTCGGCCAGACCTGCTTCTCCCCGGGCGAGGCCAAGTGCACCTACGGCACGGGCAGCTTTCTGCTGCTCAACACCGGCAACGACGTCATCCGGTCCCGGCACGGACTGCTCACCACGGTCGCCTACAAGATCGGGGACCGGGCACCCGTCTACGCCCTGGAGGGGTCGATAGCCGTCACCGGCGCACTGGTCCAGTGGTTCCGCGACCGGCTGGGACTGATCAACAGCGCGCCGGAGATCGAGACACTCGCGCGGACCGTCGACGACAACGGCGGCTGCTACATCGTCCCCGCCTTCTCCGGCCTGTTCGCCCCCCGCTGGCGCAGCGACGCACGCGGCGTCATCGTCGGCCTCACCTCCTACATCACCAGCGGGCACCTGGCCCGGGCCGTCCTGGAGGCCACGGGCTGGCAGACACGTGAGGTCGTCGACGCCATGAACGCCGACTCCTCGGTGCCGCTGAAGGAGCTGAAGGTGGACGGCGGCATGACGGCGGACAACCTCCTCATGCAGTTCGTCGCCGATGTCCTCGACGTGCCCGTCGTCCGGCCCATGGTCTCCGAGACGGTCTCCCTGGGGGCGGGGTACGCCGCCGGGCTCGCCGCAGGGTACTGGCCCGACCTCGAGGTCCTGCGCCGCAACTGGCACCCGGCCGCCCGATGGCTGCCGGCGATGGACCCCGGCCACCGGGAGGCGGAGTACGACAACTGGCAACGGGCCGTCGAACGGTCGCTGGGCTGGATAAGACGGCCCGGCTCTCCCTGAGCACCGGCCGGGGTGGGGCGAGGCGGACGAACGTTGCCCGCACCGCACGATCGGGACGGCCGGTGCCCGGTACGTGTGTTCAGGCGGCGGGTTCGGCCGGTGCCGTGGCGGCCGCCCGGGCGGCGATGACGGCGCGTCCGCGGTCGGATTCCGGGAAACGGTCCAGCATGGCCCGCAGTTCCCCGGCGTCGACGTTCGCGCCGAACGGCTCGGTGCCCGGCTCCAGCCGGACCCCTTCGGCGAGCGGGCCGGCCACGACGGGGTCGAAGCCGAGCGCGTCGACGAGGTCTGCCACCGCGGCGAGGCCGTCCGGATCGTCGCCGGCGATCGCGATCGCCCTGCGCCCCGGCGTCCCCGCGGGCCGCGCCCCGTCCTCCAGGTCGTGGTAGCCCATGTGGTTGAACGCCTTGATCACCCGAGCTCCGGGCAGGTACGCCTGCACGGTCTGGCTGGAGGAGGTCAGCGGGTCGGTAAGGTCCTCGCGGTCGCCGTCCACCTCCCACCAGTAGTTCATCGCGTCGACGACGAGCCTGCCCCGCAGCGCCTCGGCGGGAATGCCCCGGTACTTGCCGAGCGGCAGCGCCAGGACGACCACGTCCGCATCCGCCGCGGCCTGCGCGGCGGCGACCGGGACGGCGCCGGGGGTGAGCACCTCGACGGTGAGGGCGATCCCGGCGGGATCGCCGGATCCGGCGATGAGCACGCGGTAGCCGGCGGCCACCGCGAGCCGTGCCAGCACGGTGCCGACCTTCCCCGCCCCCAGGATGCCGACGGTGCGTACGCCGGTGGTCTCCATGCCTTCTCCGTTCACGGCGTCAGCCCGCGAGGAGGTCGCGGACCATCGGGACCACCTTGCTGCCGTAGAGCTCTACGGCGCGCAGGCGGGCGCTGATCGGCTGGGCCCCACTGGTGTAGATGAGGTCGAACCGGCCGACGCCGAGCGCCTCGATGGCGCGGGCCATCTTGCGGGCCACCGTCTCGGGAGAGCCGATGTAGAGGGAGCCGTGCTCGATCTCGGCCCGGTACTCCTCCTTGCGGACCGGCGGCCAGCCCCGCAGCGCGCCGATGCGGTCACGGATGACCCGGTAGTGCGGCCAGTGCAGTTCGCGGGCCTCCTCGTCGGTGTCGGCGATGAAGCCCGGCGAGTGCATCCCGACCGGGTGCGCAGTCGTGCCGAACTGGTCGGCGGCGCGCCGGTAGAGGTCGATGTACGGCGCGAAGCGCTCCGGGTTGCCGCCGATGATGGCGATCATGAGCGGGAAGCCGTAGCGGGCGGTGCGGATGACCGACTGGGGTGTGCCGCCGACGCCGACCCAGGTGGTCAGGTGTCCCGACTCGGTCTTCGGGAAGACGTCGGCGGCTTCGAGAGGTGCCCGCTTGGTGCCGCTCCAGGTGACGGGCTTCTCCTCCAGCAGCTTGGCGAACAGCTCGATCTTCTCTTCGAACAGCACGTCGTAGTCGCTCAGGTCGTACCCGAAGAGCGGGAACGACTCGGTGAAGGAGCCGCGTCCGAGGATGACCTCGGCCCGGCCGTTCGAGAGCGCGTCCACGGTGGCGAAGCGCTGGAAGACGCGGACCGGGTCGTCGGAGCTCAGGACGGTCACGCCGGAGGCCAGCCGGATCCGCCGGGTGCGCGTGGCGATACCGGCGAGGACGGTCTCCGGGGTCGAGATCGCGAACTCCGCGCGGTGGTGCTCACCGAGGGCGATGACGTCGACGCCGGTCTCCTCCGCGAGCACGGCCTCGTCGAGGACCTGCCGGATGGCCCGCGCGTCGGACACCGGGGCTCCCGAGTCGTCCTGCGGCACGTCGCCGAAGGTGTCGAGGCCGAAGACGAGGTCGGGTACGGGGTCGGGTACGGGGTCGGGTGCGGAATCGGACGCGGGGGCGGACATGACGGGACTCCTTCGAGTAGTTGACGTGTCAATCATCGCTCGCATATGATTGACGTGTCAACAAGAGGGAGTGGCTCCACGATGACGGCGCGACGGAAGGAATTCCCCACCGCTGAGGAACTGCGGATCTGGCGGGACTTCATCGAGACGACGGAGGCGCTCCGAGCCGAGCTCGCGTCGCGAATGCAGCACGAGAGCTCCCTGTCGCCGGGCGACTACGCCGTGCTCCTCGCCCTGCGCGAGGCGGACGGACGGCGGCTGCGCTCCTCCGAACTGGCGGCCCGCGTCGGCTGGGAGCGCAGCAGGCTCTCGCACCAGATCGGCCGGATGGAACGGCGCGGGCTGCTCCGGCGCGAGGAGTGCGCCACCGACAGCCGGGGTGCCGAGGTGGTACTCACCGCGGAGGGCGCGGAGGCGTTCCGGAACGCGTCCCTGCCTCATCTGCGCGCCGTACGGGAGCTGTTCGTGACAGCCCTCACTCCGGACCAGCTCGCCGCGGCGGAAGGGATCAGCGCGGCGCTGCGGAACCACTTGACCGGGCTCGACAGCTGAGGGTCGGGTAGCGCTCCGAAGGGGCGCGGGGAACTGCGCGACCAGCCGCGACGGCGCCGCGGTCGCCAGACGGCATGTCGTGGCACTTCCAGCGGAGCGCTCAGCCGGCGGCCACGCACAGTTCGGCCGCCCGCCGCACGAACGCCTCGTACAGGTCCTGCGCGGCCCGCGGCACCGAATCGGCCCGTCGGCGCTGGAGCATCAGCACCACCTCGGTGGCGTCCCCGGCCAGCGGCCGGCACACGATCGTCCCGCCGCGCTCCAGCGGGTCCCCGACCACGCTGAAGTCCGGCAGCACCGTCGCGCCCAGCCCCTCCGCGACCATCAGCTTGCCCATCTCGGCACCGTCCGTCGAGTACGGGAAGACGGGGGTGCGGTCCGCCAGCAGCCGGTGCACAAAGCGGTGCATCACATAGCCGGTGCGCATGGCGATCAACGGCACCGTGAGCAGATCGTCGGCCGACACCTCGGCCTGCCCGGCGAGCGGACTGTCCGGCCGTACGCACACCACCGGCCGCCCGCGCAGCAGTTCGGTGGCCTCGAAACCGGCGGGCACGTCGTCGCCGTCCAGATGGTTCACCAGCCCCAGGTCGAAACCGCCCTCGGCGAGCCCCCGGTGGATCTCCGTCTGCTGCGCGCCCACCACCTCGACCTGGGTGACCGGATGCGTGGCCCGGAACTCCCGCAGCACCGGGATGAGCAGCGGCACGGTCGCCGCGTTGACCGTGCCGACGCGCACCATGCGGCTGATCCGGTACTGCTCGCCCGCCGCGACCCGCAGCCGGTCCACCGCCTCCAGCACCTGGACGATGTGCGGCAGCAACTCCTGCCCCGCCGCGCTCATCGTCGCGCCGGTGCGCTTGCGCTCCAGCAGGTCGACGCCCAGCTCCCGCTCCAGGTTCCGCACGGTCTCGCTCAACGCGGGCTGCGACAGGCGCAGTTCGTCGGCCGCCCGGCGCAGCGAGCCGAGCCGGGTCACGGCCGCTATGTATTCCAGCTGTTCGGTCCGCACCCCGGCAGAATGCGCCGCCATTCGGGGCGCGTTCAAGGGTTTCCCTGTCACACGTTCGTGAAATCCAATGGTCCGCGATACGAGAACGGTCGGGTTTTCCTTGACGCCCGTCGGCGCCGACTGCGACCATCGACGGCATGAAGATGCGACTGGACCTCACGCGGCGACGCCACGTCGACCTCGCGCGCGTCTCCAGCGCCTCCTGTTGCACCGCGGCCTGATCACCCCGCATCACCCGCCAAGATCCGCCGCGCTCTCCTCTTCTCCTTCTCTTTCTTCCTTTTCCCGCCCGAATTCACCGTGCCCGCGCGTGCACCGCACCGACCCCCCTGAATTCCGGCGTGCCCGAAAACTCGCAACAGGAGTTCCGCATGCCCGCCGCGCCCGTGAAATTCGCCTACTGGGTCCCCAACGTCAGCGGAGGACTCGTCACCAGCAGGATCGAGCAACGCACCGACTGGGGATACGACTACAACCGCGAACTCGCCGTCCTCGCCGAGAACAACGGCTTCGAGTACGCGCTCAGCCAGGTCCGCTACATGGCCAACTACGGCGCCGAGTACCAACACGAGTCGACCAGCTTCAGCCTCGCCCTGCTGCTCGCCACCGAGCGCCTGAAGGTCATCGCCGCCGTCCACCCCGGCCTGTGGCACCCCGGTGTCCTCGCCAAACTCGGCGCCACCGCCGACCACCTCTCGGACGGCCGGTTCGCCGTGAACGTCGTCTCCGGCTGGTTCAAGGGGGAGTTCACCGCGCTCGGCGAGCCCTGGCTGGAGCACGACGAGCGGTACCGCCGCGCCGAGGAGTTCATCCGGGCACTGCGCCAGATCTGGACCGAGGACCACACCGAACTCGCCGGTGACTTCTACCGGTTGCGGGACTTCTCCCTCAAGCCCAAGCCGCTCAACACCCCCGAGCGCCCGCACCCGGAGATCTTCCAGGGCGGCAACTCCACCGCCGCCCGCGCCATGGCGGGCCGCGTCTCCGACTGGTACTTCTCCAACGGCAAGGACTTCGACGGCGTCGTCGAGCAGATCGCCGACGTCCGCAAGTCCGCCGCCGAAGTGGGGCGTACGGCACCGAAGTTCGGCCTCAACGGCTTCCTCATCGCCCGCGACACCGAGGCCGAGGCCCGCGACACCCTCCGCGAGATCATCGCCAAGGCCGACAGCGAGGCAGTCGAGGGCTTCGGCGCCGCCGTCAGGCAGGCCGGGCAGTCCACCGCCGACGGCAAGGGCATGTGGCAGGACTCCACCTTCGAGGACCTCGTCCAGTACAACGACGGCTTCCGTACCGGGCTCATCGGCACCCCGGAGCAGGTCGCCGAACGGATCGTCGCCTACCGGAAGCTCGGCGTCGACCTCCTCCTGCTCGGCTTCCTGCACTACCACGAGGAGGTCGAGTACTTCGGCAGGCGCGTACTGCCCCTGGTCCGCGAGCTGGAGGCCCAGCTCCCCGACAGCGAGCCCGAGCCCGCCCGGGCCCACGCCTGACCCTCCCCCGGACGAGGCGTTCCGCGCCGTCCCGGCCACCAGAAAGAGGCAGCTCCATGGCCACCGTCCTCTCCGTCTCCGGCAGTCCCTCCGCCTCCTCCCGCACCGGCCGCCTGCTGCGCCACCTGGACCAGCGGCTGACCGCCCAGGGCCACGAGGTCGTCCCGCTCGACGTCCGCACCATCCCGGCCGAGGCCCTGCTCGGCGCGGACTTCCGGCACCCGGCGATCGTCGAGGCGACCGAGCTGTTCGCCCGCGCCGACGGGGTCGTGGTCGGCACCCCGGTCTACAAGGCGTCGTACTCCGGCGTCCTCAAGGCCCTCCTCGACCTGCTCCCGCAGTACGCGCTCACCGGCAAGACCGTGCTGCCGCTGGCCACCGGCGGCTCCGTCGCCCACGTCCTCGCCATCGACTACGCGCTGCGCCCGGTCCTCAACTCCATGGGCGCCGCCCACATCGTCCAGGGCTGGTTCACCCTCGACAAGGACATCACCGTGGGGGAGGACGGCATCCTGGTCCTGGCGCCGGCCGCCGCCGAGGCCCTCGTCCCGGTCGTCGACCGGTTCTCGGCCGCGCTCCTCGGCCGCACGCCCGTCCTCGCCGCGGCCGGCTGAGCCGATGACCGCCCACGTCATCGCCGACGACGCCGAGGCCCTCGCGGTGGCGCGGGACCTGGCCGACGCGTTCCGGGCCGGGGCCGCCGAACGGGACGCCGAACGCAGGCTGCCCCGCGCCGAGCTGGACCAGCTGTCGGCCTCGGGGCTGCTGGGTGTCACCGTGCCCGCCGAGCACGGCGGTGCGGGCGTCGCCGCCCTGACCCTCGCGGAGATCTTCCGGCTCCTCGGCTCGGCCGACGGCAGCCTCGCCCAGATCCCGCAGAGCCACTTCGTGTACATCAACGTGATCCGCCGTCAGGGAACCCCGGAACAGCGGAAGTTCTTCTTCGCCGAACTGCTCGCCGGCAGCCGCTTCGGCAACGCACAGTCCGAGGCGGGGACGAAACACGTCCAGGACATCCGCACCCGCCTGGCACGCCAGGACGACGGCAGTCATCTGCTGACGGGGGTCAAGCACTACTCCACCGGCGCCCTCTTCGCCGACTGGATCCCCGTCCTGGCCCGCGCCGAGGACGGCAACCTGCACGTGGCGTACGTCCCCCGGGACGCGCCCGGCCTCACCGTCGTCGACGACTGGGACGGCATGGGTCAGCGTACGACCGCCAGCGGGACCGTCCGGCTGGACGGTGTCCGCGTGCCCGCCGACCGCGTACTGCCGCACCACCTGACCTTTCAGGGACCCCAACTGCACGGCGCAGTGGCCCAGTTGCTGCATGCCGCCATAGACGTGGGGATCGCCGGCGGCGCGCTGGCCGAGGCCGCGGAGTTCGTGCGGACCAGGAGCCGGCCGTGGTTCGAGAGCGGGGTGGAGTCCGCCGCCGAGGACCCGTTGCTGATCCAGCGGTTCGGTGAACTCGCCGTCCAGGTAAGGGCGTCCGAGGCCCTGCTGCGGGAGGCCGGCCGTGCGGTCGACGCGTCCGGCGCCGACCTCACCGACGCGTCGGCCGCCGAGGCGTCCGTCGCCGTGGCCGCCGCGAAGGTGCAGGCGGCCGAGACGGCCGTGACCGTCGCCGGGGCGCTCTTCGAGCTGTCCGGCACCCGCTCGGCGCTCAACTCGCTGAATCTGCACCGGCACTGGCGCGACGCCCGGACCCACACCCTGCACGACCCGACCCGCTGGAAGATCCAGCACATCGGCCGGTACGTCCTCAACGGCATCCTGCCGCCCCGCCACGGCCTGCTCTAGCCACCCTGCCCCGCGCCTCGCGCCCCCCAACACACACGGACACTCGTGATCGGAGAACGCCTCGTGTCCCTCACCTTCCACTGGTTCCTGCCCACCAACGGGGACAGCCGGCATGTCGTCGGCGGCGGCCACGGCACCCCGGCGACGGCCTCCGGACGGGACCGGCCGCCGACGGTCGCCTATCTGAGCCAGATCGCCAGGGCCGCCGAGGACCTCGGCTTCGTGGGGGTGCTCACCCCGACCGGCGCCTGGTGCGAGGACGCGTGGCTGACCACCGCGATGGTCAGCCAGCACACCGAGCGGCTGAAGTTCCTGGTCGCCTTCCGGCCGGGGTTCGTCTCGCCGACGCTCGCCGCGCAGATGGCCTCCACCTTCCAGCGGCAGACCGGCGGACGGCTGCTGCTCAACGTGGTGACCGGCGGCGAGAGCCACGAGCAGCGGGCCTACGGGGACTTCCTCGACAAGGACGCGCGGTACCGCCGTACCGGTGAGTTCCTGGAGGTCGTACGGGGGCTGTGGGAGGGCCGGACGGTCGATCTGGACGGGGAGCACCTCCGGGTCGAGGACGCCAGGCTGGCCCGGCTGCCGGAGCCGGTGCCCGAGGTGTACTTCGGCGGGTCCTCCCCGGTCGCGGGCGAGGTCGCGGCCCGGTACGTGGACGTCTACCTGACCTGGGGCGAGCCGCCCGCCCAGGTCGCCGAGAAGATCGCCTGGATCAGGGGGCTCGCGGCCGAGCAGGGGCGCACCCTGCGGTTCGGGATCCGACTGCACGTCATCACCCGGGACACGTCCGAGCAGGCGTGGGCCGAGGCCGGCCGGCTGCTGGACGGGTTCGACCCGGAGACCGTGCGGTCGGTGCAGTCGGGGCTCGCCCGCAGCGAGTCCGAGGGGCAGCAGCGGATGCTGGCCCTGCACGGCGGCCGGCGGGACGCGCTGGAGATCCACCCCAACCTGTGGGCGGGCATCGGGCTGGTGCGCGGCGGCGCCGGGACCGCCCTGGTCGGCTCGCACGCCGAGGTCGCCGAGCGGATCAGGGAGTACGCGGCGCTGGGCATCGAGGAGTTCGTGCTGTCCGGATACCCGCATCTGGAGGAGGCGTACTGGTTCGGGGAAGGGGTGCTGCCCCGGCTCGCCGCGGAGGGCGTGTGGCGCCACCCCGCCGGGAAGGACGCGGCGCCGTCGGCGCAGGTGCCGTTCGCGTCCTGAGGAGGGCGGCCCGGCGGCAGCCACCCGTCAGGGTGCCGCCAGGGCGGATGCGACGGCCGTAGCGCGGGCCTCGTCGCCCGAAGAGAGCAGCAGAAGTTGCGTCACTCGTCCGCCGGGCCTGGCGTGCGGTCGGTTCCCGCAGCCGGGAGCCTAGGATCCATCACCGGACAAACGGGGCATCCGCTGCCTTGTCGGCATGGTCGGGTCCACCTCACGACCGAAGGAGACGGGATGTCGCACCGCGCCGGAAGAACCCGTTGGAGACGCTTCGCGGTCGTTCTGGTGCCGGGTGTCGCGGCCTGTGCGACCGTGGGCATCGCCATGGCGCAGGGCGTGCTCGCCGCCTCCTTCTTCATCTCCGGGCAGAAGTTCCAGGTCGCCGCCGACAAACTGACCGCCCGCGGGTTCAGCCTCTACGGCATGGTCGACGTGACGAGGCAACACCAGCTCGTGCCCGTCGTGGTCTCCGGTTTCCGGCACGCCACGGTCGACGGGCTGTGCCAGTCCGTCGTCGTCGACGTCCCGGTCCTCGGCACACAGACGCTGCGGCTCACCGGCGGTGACGATCGGCCGGCCGAGGCCTCGAACCTGTTCATCGACGCGACGAGCGAGTCGGTCGGTGAGGCGAACTTCGGCGGCCTCGACATCGGCGTCGCCCAGGGGGCCGTCACCAAGGGCCCGATCAGGTCCGGGGACCGGAACTCGCGCTTCTTCGACCCCGACGGCGTCGCCCAGCAGTCGGTGACGACCACCCTGGACGACGTGCGGGTGACCGCGGTCGCGGTCTCGGCCGGCACCTTCAACATCCCCGGCCTGCGACTGCGGGTCGAACACGGCAACCACGCATGCTTCTGACCCGGACGGCCACGGTGCACGGGGGCCGCACGCCCGGGCGCACCGCCTCCTCGCGGGACCGCAACCCCACTCATCAGGACAGGACGCGTGATCACCAACCCCTTCGGCCGAGGACGTGAACTGCTCGCCAGGGCACCGGAGTTCCGGCGTGAGTTCGGCACCTGGCGTGGCGAACGCCCCTTCTGGGCCGGGCTGTTCACCTTCGCCGCCGGTCTGCCCATCCTCTACTGGCCCTACGCGAACCTGAACCTGGGCGGGATTCCGCTCGCCCTGTCGACCACGTCCGGTGCCGGGTCGCTGGTGATCGGAGCCCTGCTCCTGGTGCTGGGCGTCACGCTCTGCTGTCGCCCCCATCTCCGTGTGTTCGCCGGGATCGCCACCCTCCTGCTCGCCGTCGTCTCCTTTCCCGTCGCGAACTTCGGCGGCCTGTTCCTCGGCGTGGCCTGCGGCCTGGTCGGCGGGTCCCTGGCCTGTGCCTGGCTGCCGCCCCCGGCCGACGACCAGACGGCCGCGCCCGGCGACCAGGCATCCGCGCCCGGCGACCGGACGGCCCCGGCGCCCACGGCTGCTGAGGCGGCTGCTGCGGCTTCGGCGGGAGAGGGGCGAAGTGGCTCCTGACCGTGTGACCCGGCCGCTGGCGGGCGCGCTGGCCGTGGTCGGCGTGGCCGTGCTCCTGCACCTCGACGTACCGCGGGTGACCGCCGGCGCGGCCGGCCCGCGGCTCGGCTCGTCGCCCCCGGTGCGCCCCGCGAAGGGCCCCTGTGTGCTCCGTGCCGACCGGCTCGTGCTCCGCGGCGCGAGATTCCGCGGGGTGGTCTCGGTGCGCACCGGGGCCGGGACCGTCCGGGCCCTGAAGTTCACCGTACGGTCGCTGGACGCCGTCAACCTCGATCTCACCGCGGGCCGGGGCCGTGCGGCGATGCGCCTGCGGGCCAGGCCGGCGACCACCTCCACGCTCAGGGCGCAGCGGGCCGGCGGGCTGGCGACCCTGTACGTCCGCAAGCTGACCGGCAGGGTCACGGGCCTCGGCGGCAGCCCGCTCCCGGCGGACCGCACCGTCTCCGTCACCCCCGACGCCGTACCCCGCTGGCTCGCGCACCCGGCCGCCCGCACCCGCACCATCACCCTCGCCGGGGCGACCGCATCCCAGATCACCCAGTTCGGTGGCCGGCTGTCCATCAAGGGCCCGCAGCTGCGGACGACGGCACGCGGTCCGCACCGCGCCTGACGCCGGGCCTGCGCGGCGTCAGGCGCGGTCGCCGGGTGTGTCGTGCGGGGACTCGGGCGGGAGTTCGGCCACGCTGCGCAGGGCCGCCTTGAAGGTGGCGTACTGCGCCTCGCCGAGTGCCCGCGCGTGGCGTTCCTCGATCGAGCGCATGACGGCTGCGGCCGCCGCCATCTGCAGCAGGCCGCGCTCGGTGGGGACGACCAGTTTGGCGCGGCGGTCCGCGGGGTCGGGCCTGCGTTCGACGTAGCCCAGGTGTTCCAGGTCGTCGACGAGGGAGCCGATGACCTGCTTGTGCTGGCCGGAGGCGCGGGCGAGCTCGCTGGCCCGGATGCCGTCGGCGCGCAGGTGGGCGAGGACGGCGCCGGTGCGGGGGGCGATGTCGTCGAAGCCCTGCTCGGCGAGCGCGGTGAACAGCTCGCGCTGGACCGACATGAGGATCCGGGCGGCGAGCACGCCGAGGTCCGGTTGCGTGGTCCGGTACCCGGTCAACGCCCGGCTCCTCTCGTCGGACGCCCAGCGCCGCGCTGGATCACCGGCGATTTTAGAGGCCCGACAGAGCCGGCCGGGGCGCACTTGCGGTGCGGATGACCCGGGTATAGCGTCGAATGCAAATGGTCACTGAAATTGACTATCAAGATTGGTGACCAAAAAGGCTTGGTGCGACACCGCCGATCCTGAAGGAGCGGAACATGAGCGAGCACAGCAAGTTCCTGGAGCCGATCACCCGGGACAACGCCGCTGTGGTGCTGGTCGACCACCAGGTGGGCCTGTTGTCCGGCGTGCGGGACATCACGGTCGGCGAGCTCAAGCACAACGTGGTGGCCATGGCGCGGGCGGCGGCGGTGCTGGGCATCCCTGTGATCGCCACCACCACCGCGGCCGACAGCATGTGGGGACCGACCACCCCCGAGCTGGTCGAGGCGCTGCCGGCCGGACAGAAGATCATCGACCGCAGCACGGTCAACGCCTGGCACGACGACCGCGTCCGCGAGGCCGTGGAGGCCACCGGCCGGCGGAAGCTGATCTTCGCCGGGGTGTCGCTGGAGGTGTGCGCGGCACTGCCCGCGATCGCGGCGACGGCCGCCGGGTACCACGCCCATGTGGCCGTGGACGCCTCCGGCACCTTCAGCCAGGCCAAGCGCGAGGCGGGCCTGCTGCGCATGCAGCAGGCAGGCGTCGTTCTCGGTGACTACGCCACCCTCCTGGTCGAGGCACTGGCCGACAACGCACTGCCCGAGGCCGCGGCCTTCTACGCCGCGCTCGACATGCCGTTCGCCGTCCTGGTCGGCCAGATCTCGGCGGCGCACCGGGCCTAGCCCGGAACGGATCGCCCGGCAGTGTGCTCGACGGACGCCGCGTCGAGGTCTCCGGACGCGGTTCTCACCCCTCGTGCAGGACGGCGTGGGCGATGCCCGTGAGGTTGCCCTGTGCGACGAGGATCTCGCGCCGGTCCGATCCGTCGAGTCCGGCCGCGTAGACGGTCCCGGCCAGGTCGGTCACGTACATGCGGTCACGTTCCGGGTCGAGGGCGATGCCGATGCCCTCCATGAGGTGGGTCACGAGGATCTCGGACGTCCAGCGGCCGTCCGGCGGGTCCAGCGAGGCCCGGTTGACGGTGTTGCCCCTCGGCGGGTCCCCGCGGTCCGTCCAGTACAACGCGCGTGCCTTGAGGTCGATTTCGAGGTCGATCGGTTCTGGCAGGCCCTCGAACAGCACCTCCACGTCGTCGCGCCGGTCCGGTGTCCGTCCGGCGGGCAGGGCGATGCCGGCGCGCAGGATCCTGCCGAGTCCCGCGTCGCTCGGACCCTTCTGGGACCAGTAGAGATGCCCGCCCACCGGATCGACGGCCACACCCACGCACCACCTGGTCTCGTCCCGGCGGTCGTCCTCGCCCTCGCCGGTCCGGACGAGGGTCTCGACGTTCGAGCCGTCCAGGTCGCAGCGCATCACGCGCATGCCCTCGCGGTCGCTCCAGTACAGCTTCCGGTCGGCCGCTTCGAGGTGGAGTTGCTTCGGGGTGTGGGTGGCGCCGTCGGGGACGATCGTCGTCCGGTTGCCGCCGTCCAGGTCCACGCGCTCGACGGAGCCGTCGTTCTCCGCCGGGACGCCCATGTTCGTCCAGTAGACGTACCCGGCGCCGGCGTCGACGGCGACACCGTCGGGGATCCGGCACCCGGTGACGAGGACCGTCTTGCCGGAGCCGTCGGGGAGCACGGAGAACAGGCGGCCGCCGCCGCTCGCCTCCAGCACGAACAGTGTGTCCCGGTCGCCCATCACGTTCCCTCCTTCGCGCCGGGCCCGGGCCGGGTCCCGGCCGCCGGTCCGGACAGGTCGTTCTGCGCGCGCACGGCGAGCAATGCCGCGAGCATGGCGTCACGGCGGGCGGACAACTCGTCGATCGAGTGGCCGTCCGCCTCCTTGAGGACACCGCTCACGATCGTGTCCCTGAGTTCGGGCGTGAAATCGGGGGTGCCCAGCTGCCCCCAGGACTCCGCCATGCGCGGCATGAGGGTGTCCATGAAGTGCTGGATGCCGCCCTCGCCGCCGCCGAGGTGCCACAGCAGGGACGGTCCCATGACGCCCCAGCGCAGCCCCGGCCCCCAGGACACCGCGTCGTCGGCGTCGGCCACGTCGAGCACACCCTCCTGGATCAGGTACACGACCTCGCGGTACAGCGCGACCTGGATGCGGTTGGCGACGTGCCCGGGGAGCTCCTTCTTCAGGTGGATCGGTCTCTTGCCGATCGCCGCGTAGAACGCCATGGCGTCCCGGACCGTGTCCGGCGCGGTCCTCGTGCCGCCGACGACCTCCACCAGGGGGACGACGTGCGGCGGGTTGAAGGGGTGGCCGATGACGGTCCGCTCCGGGTGCCGGCAGTCGGCCTGGATGGCGGTCATCGTGATGCCCGACGAACTCGACGCGATGATCGCATCCGGTGGTGTGGCGTCGTCGAGGTCGGCGAACAGTCTGACCTTGAGCTCCGGGCGTTCGGGCGCGTTCTCCTGGACGAAGTCGGCGTCCGCGACGGCCGCCCGCATGTCGGGGGTGAAACCGAGGCGGTCGGGCGAGGCGCCGGGCGCGAGCCCGATCGCGGCGGCCGCGTCCCAGGCGCCTGCCACGTACGACCTGAGGGCCGTTTCCGCGGTGGGCGCGGGGTCGGTCGCCGTGACGTCGAAGCCACGGACGAGGTAGTGCGTCGCCCAGCTGGCACCGATGGTGCCGGTCCCGACGATCGCCACGCGGTGGACGGGCCTGTGCGATGTCATGGCTGATCACTGCTCCTGATCGTGGGCACGGAGGGTGCGTGGAGGCGTCGTGCGGCGGCCACGGGACAACCCTCGGCCCGGGAGAGCACCGGCGCATCGGGCTGCGCGCCCAGGAACCGGGCGGGTTCTTGGTACCGCGGTACAGAGCCGCCCGGCGCCCCGCGGTCCGCCGCGCTGCCCGGGACTCCCGGACCGGCAACGCCGGTGCCGCTTCCGGTACTTGAGGGCCGGCAGCACGTGCCGGCGCCGGATCCGCCGTGCCGTGGGCTCACCCGGTTTGGTGCAGGAGCACCAAACCGGACGGCAACGTGGTGTTCCGCGCCCAGTGGCTGTGGCTCCGCCGCCTCCTAGCGTCGTTCGTACTGACCCCACCGGATTCCCCACCGGATTCCTCACCGGATTCCCCAGCGGATTCCTCATCGGAATCCCGATCGGAAGGAACGGCAGATGAAGGCGACACACGGCGCGGCAGCCGATCAGGGACACGCCCTCGCGAGCCCCGACGGGAACTCGTCCGGCGTGGAGCCGCCCGTACTGGGCGGACCGGAGTTCTCCGACTACTTCCTTCTGGACAACCTGCTCACCGACGAGCAGCGGGCCCTCAAGAAGAAGGTCCGCGAGTTCATGGACCAGGAGGTCATCCCGGTCATCAACCCGTACTGGGAGCGGGCCGAGTTCCCCTTCGAGCTGGTGCCCAAGCTGGCGCGGCTGAACATCGCGGGCTTCCAGATCTCCGGGTACGGCTGCCCGGGGATGAGCAACGTGACGGCCGGCCTGGTGATCCTCGAACTGGCCCGGGGCGACCTGAGCGTCTCGACGTTCACCGGGGTCCACTCCGCCCTCGCCATGACATCGATCGCGCTGCTCGGCTCCGAGGAGCAGAAGCAGCGCTTCCTGCCGCCGATGGCGCGGCTGGAGAAGCTCGGCGCCTTCGGCCTGACCGAGCCCACGCACGGCTCGGACGTGGTCAAACTGGAGACGACCGCGCACCGGGACGGCGACTCCTATGTCCTCAACGGTCACAAGAGGTGGATCGGCAACGCCTCCTTCGCCGACTACTCGATCATCTGGGCCCGCGGCGACGACGGGCACGTGGGCGGCTATGTCGTCGAGAAGGGGACACCCGGATTCGTCTCCGAGGTCATCAAGGGCAAGACGGCTCTGCGCTGTGTGCAGAACGCGCAGATCTCCCTCACCGACGTCCGGGTGCCGGCCGAGAACCGGCTGGCGAACGTCCACACCTTCCGCGACACCGAGAAGGTCCTGCTGGCCTCGCGGTTCTGCGTCGCCTGGGAGTCGATCGGCGCCGCGATCGCCGGCTACGAGACCGCTCTGGCCTATGCCAAGCAGCGCAAGCAGTTCGGGATGCCGCTGGCCGCCTTCCAGCTCATCCAGTACCGGCTCTCCCGGATGCTCGCCGACATCACCGACATGCTGTGCATGCAGTACCGGCTGAGCCAGCTGCTCGACGAGGGCGAGTACTCGATGCCCCGGGTCGCGCTGGCCAAGATGCACTACACCGAACGGGCCCGCGCCATCCTCGCCGACGCCCGCGACATGCTCGGCGGCAACGGGATCCTGCTCGACTACCACGTGGCCCGGCATCTGTGCGACATCGAGGCGATCGACACCTACGAGGGCACCGACATCGTGCAGGCGCTGATCGTCGGCCGTGACATCACCGGCTACAGCGCCTTCGTACCCGCGGCGCCGAGTCACCACTGAACCGGCGCCCCACCGAGGACAAGGAGTCGTCATGAGCAGCACGCCCCTCCTCGAGGGACTGCACGTAGTCGATCTCGCGAGTTTCATCGCCGGGCCCGCCGCGGCCACCATCCTCGGCGACTTCGGCGCGGACGTCGTCAAGGTGGAACCCCCGGGCGTGGGCGACGCCTACCGTTCGCTCAGCCGCATGCCGCCGAACCCCCGCGTCGAAGGGGTCAACTACCCCTGGCAGCTGGACAACCGCAACAAGCGCAGCATCGCGCTCAACCTGAAGGCGCCCGGCGCCCGGGCCGTGGTCGAACGGCTGGTGACCTGGGCGGACGTGCTGGTGACCAATTTCCCGCCGCACACCCGCGCCAAGCTGGGCCTGGACTACGACGACCTGACCCCGCTGAACCCCCGGCTGATCTACGCCGACGTCACCGGCTTCGGCGAGGAGGGTCCGGACGCGCACCTGCCCGGGTTCGACGTGACCGCGTTCTGGGCCCGCAGCGGCCTGATGGACGTCACCCGCCAGCACGACGCACCCCCGGCCATGAACGTGTTCGGGTCGGGCGACCACCCGACGGCGATCACCCTGTTCGCCGGGATCATGACCGCGCTGTACCGGCGGGAGAGGACCGGCGAGGGCGCCCGCGTCACCGCCTCGCTGATCGCCGAGGGCGCCTGGGCGGCCGGCATGTGGCTGCAGGCCGTCCTGGTCGGCGGGAAGGCCCCCCGCCCGGTCGACAGGACCGACCCGCCGAACGCCCTCGCCAACGCCTACCGCACCGCGGACGACCGCTGGCTGCTGCTGGCCTTCGCCAACGAGGACAAGCAGGTCCCCCTCTTCCTCCAGGCGATCGGACACCCCGAGGCCGCCGAGAACCCGCGCTACGCCGACTCGCAGAGCCGCCGTGCCCACGCCGGTGAGATCGCCGGCCTGCTGGACAAGACGTTCGCGGCCCGTCCGCTGGCCGAGTGGCGGCAGGTGCTCGACGCCGCGGGCCTCACCTACGGAGTCGCGCAGACGATCGAGGAGTTCGCGCACGACCCGCAGCTCGTGGCCAACGGGATCCTCGTACCGATCGAGGACGGCGGCAGTGACCGGTATCTGACCGTCGACAGCCCCGTACGGCTGGAGCAGGAGCCCAAGGTCCGGCCGCGTCCGGCCCCCGACCTGGGCGAACACACCGACTCCGTGCTCCGGGACATCGGCTTCGACGCCACCGGGATCGAGGAACTGCACAAGGCCGAGGCCGTCGCCTGAGGGCGTCGGGCGAAGGCCCGAGGCAAGAGCGCGGGGGACCGCCGCCAGGGAGAGAAGGGAACCACGTCATGACCACGGCCACCAACGCACCGACCGTACGCACCGAGGAGATCGACGGCATCTTCGTGATCACCATCGACCGGCCCCGGGCCCGCAACGCCATCGACGGGGCCACCGCACGGGCCCTCGCCGCAGCCCTCGACCAGCTGGAGTCCCGTGACGACCTCAGGGTCGGGATCCTCACCGGGGCCGGCGGCGTCTTCAGCGCGGGGATGGACCTCAAGGCCTTCGCGGCCGGCGACAAGCCCATCGTCGACGGACGGGGCTTCGCGGGGATCACCCGCGCCCGGATCAGGACCCCGCTGATCGCCGCCGTCGAGGGCTATGCGCTGGGCGGCGGCACCGAGATGGCGCTCGCCTGCGACATGATCGTGGCCGCGCGGAACGCCACCTTCGGCCAGACCGAGGTCCGCTACGGCATCGTGCCGCCCGAGGGCGGCATGGTGCGCCTGCCCGAGCGCATCCCGCACAACATCGCGCTCGAACTGCTCCTCACCGGCGGGACCCTGCCGGCCGAGCGCGCCGAGCGCTTCGGCCTGGTCAACGAGCTCACGGAACCGGGCCAGGCGCTGCAGCGGGCGCTGGAGCTGGCGAGCAGCATCGCGCTCAACGCACCCCTGGCCGTGGAGGCCGTGAAACGGGTCGTCACCGAGCGGCGGTCCTTCAGCGACGAGGACGCCTTCGCCGACCAGGACCTCATCGCCGACCCGGTACTGGCCTCCCAGGACGCCCAGGAGGGCGCCCACGCCTTCGCGGAACATCGCCGGCCGCACTGGGAAGGCCGCTGACCCCGGGACGCCGGCACGAGCGCCGAGACGTCTCGCGTCCCCCGTGATTCATTCGGCGTGATTCATTCGGCGTCCGTGCGCAGCAGCGTGGAGCCGAGGTACTGGACGGCGCGCAGCGCGATCTCCAGATCGGTGTGCTCCTTCTGGACCGGGTGCCCCATGATCTCCTCGGCCTTGCGGATGCGGTACTGCACGGTGTTCTTGTGCAGGATCTGGGCGCTCGCGGTGGCCGTGTAGCTGCAGCCGTTGTCCAGGAATATCTGCGCGGTCTCCCGAAGACGTGCGCTGTTCTCGTCGTCGAGGGCCAGCGGGCCGAGGACGTCCCACACCCAGGCGCGTATGTCCTCGATGTTCGTCGCCATCAGGGCGATGGGAGCCACGGTGGAGAACTGCGTGAACCGGGGGACCGGATCGGCCACGGCCGCGAGTTCCTGGACGCGCAGTGCCTGCCGGTGGGTGGCGCGGAAACCCTCGACGTCGTATCCGACGCCCCCGGCGCACATGTGGACGGAGGGATCGCTGTGCTCCAGCACGTTCGACATCTCGGGCCAGGGGACGTCGCTGTTCGGGCCCAGCGGCAGCCAGGCCCAGGACACGATGGCGTCCCGGGGGACGAACAGCGGCCGCCCGGGGCAGTCGAGCCGCTGGGCGATCTCGTCGGTGATCCGGTGCAGCCGGGAGAGTCCCTCGCCCCCGTCCTTCGGTGCGGGCAGCCATGCCACCAGCCCGAGGTGATGCTGCCGCAGCCGGTAACCGAGGGCCGGTTCGATCCGGTCGAGGTCGACGTCGCCCGCTGCGAGGACGTCGCGCACCCGGGCGGCGCGCGCCGCGGTCTGGCTGAGCAGCCAGTTGTCGCGTTCGTGCTGGTACTCCGCGATGACGTGCTCGGTGACCCGGTCGATGTAGCCGAAGCTCGTGTGCAGCATGCGCCGGTTGGTGGCGACGGCCAGGTCCTCGGATGCGTCCTGCCGGTTGAGCTCGTCCAGACACCACTGCAGAAAACGCCAGTGGCCGATCCGGTAGGCCCTGATCAGCCCGCTCAGGGGAATTCCGCGCTGGGCCAGCCTCCGGGCGTATTCGAGGGCGGCCGCGGGCCCCTCGACCTTTTCCAGGGGAATGTCGTTCTCGAAGACGTGCAGCAGCGTTCCGGCGTTTTCCGAGATGCTCGCCCGGAGGATTTTCACGATGGTCGCGTCGCCCCTGAGCTCCGGTATCTCGGCAAGAACGTAGTCCCCGATGTCGCGGCCGACCTCCGGAAGATGTGACCCTACGTTCTCCGCGACCACGGACAGTTGTTTCACGGCCTCTGGATGCTCCGCAGCCATGCCTCAAAGCTAACCGCAGAATGGTCCAGCGGCACCAATTCGGTCCCCGGGGTCGTATCGCGAGCCCAGTGATTTCGCTGCGTTCCGGGCCTAGCCTCTGCTCGTTCGAGCCTTTGGGAAGTGCTTGGGAAGGACGCGTCATGAACCTCGCCCACCATGTGCCCGACAGTGCCCGGACGTACCCGGACCGCCCCGCGCTCCGCCTCGGGGACACCGCGGTCTCCTACCGCGCGCTCGACCGGAGCACCGCCCGCATGGCCGGACTGCTCCGCGACCGTGGCGTGAAGCCCGGCGACCGGGTCGCGCTGATGCTGCCCAACGTGCCCGAGTTCGCCGTCGTCCACTACGGCGTGCTCCGGGCCGGCGGCATCGTCGTCCCGATGAACCCCCTGCTCAAGTCCCGTGAAGTCGCCTTCTACCTCGGGGACTCCGGGGCCCGGCTGCTGTTCGCCTGGCAGGACTTCGCCGACGAGGCGCACGCCGGTGCGCGGCAGGAGGACGCGGAGGCGGTCGTCGTCCGTCCCGGCGCCCTCGACGAACTGCTGGAACCCGCCTCGCCCCTGGACGATGTGACGGACCGTCACGACGACGACACGGCGGTCATCCTCTACACCTCGGGGACCACCGGCCGGCCGAAGGGCGCCGAACTGACCCACGCCAACCTCGACCGCAACTGCGAGATCGCGTCCGGCGAACTGTTCCAGCTCACCGCCGACGACGTGATCTTCGGCGGACTGCCCCTGTTCCACGCCTTCGGGCAGACCTGCACCCTCAACGCCGCCGTGGCCTTCGGTGCGTGCCTCACCCTGCTGCCGCGCTTCGACGCGGCACAGACCCTCGACATCCTCGAGGCGCACGGGGTGACCGTCTTCGCCGGGGTGCCCACCGTGTACAGCAGGCTCGTCCGGCAGCCCGGCAGGGAGAGCCACGACGTCTCCCGGCTGCGCGTGTGCCTCGCCGGCGGCGCCGAACTGCCCGTCCAGGTGCTCCAGGACTTCCAGGCCGCGTTCGACTGCGTCGTGCTCGAAGGCTACGGACTGTCGGAGACCTCGCCCGTCGTCTCGGTCAACACCCTGCGGGCCGGACCCAGGCCCGGCTCCGTCGGCACCCCGATCCCGGGCGT
The DNA here is from genome assembly GCF_042721035.1 of Streptomyces sp. NPDC058464. Lineage (NCBI taxonomy): Bacteria > Bacillati > Actinomycetota > Actinomycetes > Kitasatosporales > Streptomycetaceae > Streptomyces > Streptomyces sp. NPDC058464. The sequence goes on along the minus strand of NZ_JBHXMA010000001.1, from coordinate 186,531 downwards.
CCGGGTGCGGGTGGTCGACAACGGCAGGGAGGTGCCGCAGGGGGAGACGGGCGAGATCGCGGTGCGCGGGCACAACGTGATGAAGGGATACTGGCGGCGCCCCGAGGAGACCGCCGCCACGATCCGGGACGGCTGGCTGTACACCGGTGGCCTCGGCCGGCTGGACCAGGACGGGTACCTGTGGATCGTGGGCCGGAAGAAGGACGTGATCATCCGGGGCGGGTACAACGTGTACCCCCGCGAGATCGAGGACGTGCTCTACGAGCATCCGGCCGTCGCCGACGCCGCGGTCATCGGGCTTCCCGACCCCGACCTCGGCGAGGAGATCGGTGCGGCGGTCGTGCTCCGGCCGGGGGCGCGGACGACGGCCGAGGAACTGCGTGCGTACGTCAAGGGCCAGGTCGCCGCCTACGAGTACCCGCGGAAGGTGTGGATCGCGGACAGCCTTCCCAAGGGACCCACCGGGAAGATCCTCAAGAGGGAGATCGTGCCGCCGGCCGGGCGATGAGCCGGGTGTCAGACGCCGGGGCACCCGGTGGCGGCTCCCTCGATGCGCCGGCCGCCCGGGAGCGTGACCGTCACCGGCGCGGGTTCGGCATCGGGGTCGGCTGTGCGCTGCGCCGCGTCCGCCGTACAGGCGAGCTGTGCGGCCGCGAGGCCGGGATCGCTCAACTCGCCTGCGCTGGAGGACAGTTCGACGGAGATCCGGTCCTCGTGAGGGGTCACCCGCACCAAGCCCGCCCCGCCGGGCGCCTCGGTTACGGCGGTGGCGTCTCCGCCCGCCGCCGGGACGGCGGGGACCGCCGACGGCATCCCCGTGGGCGGGGGCAGCCGCGTCGTCAGCCCCTTGTCCCGCTCCGCACCGGTCGGGCCCAGGAGCAGTTCCCGCAGCGCCGACTCGACGTCGCCCGGCGCGTCGGTCTCGCGCCGCACGGCGACCAGGGCGCCGCCCCGCACGAAGTACAGCCGCGCCGTCGGCACGACGCCACTGGCGGGACCGCCCGCCTGCACCACACCGGTGGTGGGTATGCCACAGGAGGCCAGGACGCACACCCCCGCGGACACGAGGAGCACGAGCACGAGGCGGCTCCGGCGCCCGGCGGTCACCACCGGTCCTCCCGGGGCGGTTCACCGGCCGGGAACGGGAGCCGTACGGTGAAGACGGCACCGCCCCCGGGCCGGTTCGCGGCGCGGACCGTGCCCCCGTGCACCCGGACGTTCTCCGCGGTGATCGCGAGGCCCAGGCCGCTGCCCTCGGTGCGGGTACGGGCGGCGTCCGACTTGTAGAACCGCTCGAAGACGTGCGGCAGCACGTCGTCCGGGATCCCGGGCCCGCTGTCCAGCACCTCGATCACCGCGAGCCGCTCCCCGCCGGGCGCCCCGCCGTCGTACAGGCGCAGGGCGACGGGCCGGGCGCCGTGCCGCAGCGCGTTGCCGACCAGGTTGGCCACGACGACGTCGAGGCGGCGCGGGTCGACGCGGCCGCGCAGGGTGCCTGGCGGCGGCAGCTCGCAGTCCACCAGGCCGGTCCAGGCGCGGGCGTCGAGGGTGCGCCGCAGGGACTCGGCGAGGTCGATCTCGTCCAGGTGCAGCACCGCGGCGCCCGCGTCGAAACGGGAGATCTCCATCAGGTCGTCCACCAGCCGGGCCAGCTTCACGGTCTCCTCGCTGATCAGACGGACGGCGGTGGCGGTGTCCGGGTCCAGGCGGGCGGCGTCCTCGTCGAGGACGTCGGTGACGGCGGACATGGCGGCGAGCGGGGTGCGCAGTTCGTGCGACACGTCCGCGGCGAACCGGCGGGCCCGGGCCTCCATGCCGCGCAGTTCGGCCACCGACTTCTCCAGCGCGGCGGCCGTCTCGTTGAACGTGTGCGAGAGATCGGCGAGTTCGTCGGACCCGTCGACGGCGAGCCGGGTGTCCAGGTGCCCCTCGGCGATGCTGCGGGTGGCGTGGCGCAGGGCCCGGACCGGGCGCAGCACCCCGCGGGCGGCGAGCAGGGCCAGCAGCACGGCGAGCGTCAGCGCGGGCACCGCGGCGCGTTCGGCGGCGGTGACCAGGGCGTCGACGTAGGCGCGTTCGGTGGTCTGCGGCACCGTCAGGAAGACATGGACACCGGAGGTGTAGACGCCCTTCGCGGGCGCCTCGGCGAAGGTGACCGACATGCCGACGACGAGTGCGGTGCGGTCCCCGACGGCCACCCGCTGGAAGACCGTCGCCATGCTGGAGCCGACGGCCTTGCGCACGGCGGGCGTCAGCTCCTCGAAGCGGTCACCGGCGGCGGAGGTGGCGCTCAGGCTGCCGTAGGTGGCCAGCACCCGCCAGGTGCCGGAGGGCTCGGAGCGGGCCACGTCCGCCGCGAACCGCGCCAGCGCGGCCCGGTCCGGCGGGAAGAGGAGGTCCGGGGCGAGGCGGCCGACCTGGGTGCGCAGTTGCTGGATCACGGCGTCCTGGCTCTGCTGGAGCACGCCGGTACGGGCCTCGCGGAAGGTCAGGGCGCCGGTGGTGGCCGCGGTGACGGCGGCGACCAGGGTGAAGGCGAGCACCAGGCGGATCCGCAGACCGCGCAGCTGCGGGAGGCGCGGGCGCCTCACCGGGCCGCGAACCGGTAGCCGAAGCCGCGCACGGTCTGGATGTGGCGCGGTTCGCGCGGCGGTTCGCCCATCTTGGCGCGCAGCCGCCGCACGCAGGCGTCCACCAGCCGCGCGTCCCCGTGGTAGCTGTGCTCCCAGACCGCCTCCAGCAGCTGCTGCCGGCTGAACACCTGACCGGGCGACGCGGACAGGGTGAGCAGCAGCCGGAGTTCGGAGGGGGCGAGCGGGATCGGCACCCCGTCGCGGGCGACCGCGAGCCCGGCCCGGTCGACGGACAGGTCCCCGTAGGTGTCGATCTTCGGTATGCCGCCCTCGGCGGGCGGGCCGCCCGCCCGGCGCAGCACCGCGCGCAGGCGGGCCTCCAGAACCCGCGCCTGCACGGGTTTGACCACGTAGTCGTCGGCGCCCGCCTCCAGGCCCACCACGATGTCCTCGTCGTCGCCGCGCGCGGTCGCCATGACGATCGGCAGGGTCTGGTCGAGGGCGCGGATCCGGCGGCACACGTCGAGTCCGGGCATCCCGGGCAGCATGAGGTCCAGCACCACGACGTCCGGCCGGAAGGACCGCACCCGTTCCAGCCCGTCCTCCCCGGTCGCGACGGCGGCGAGCTCGTGGCCCTGGCGGCGCAGGGCGAGGGCCACCCCCTCCCGCACGGCACGGTCGTCTTCGATCAGCAGAACGCGTGGCATGCGCTCAGTATCCGCATCGCATCCGCACAGCTGTGCGTTTGTTACGGGATGATCATATAAGCCCGCAGGGCTGTGCCCGTTATCTTTTCGTTATCGCTTGCGCCAGGTCCGATCACATTCCGATCACAGCCTGGCGGTCATGACCACGCGCACAGCACGTTCCTCCCGTGGCCGTCGCCGTAACGGTCCCTCCCATGCCGTCCCCCACGGGCGGAAGGGGAGAGGGCCGGTCTGGGGAGCGGTGGCCGCGCTGGCGGTCCTGGGTGCCGCCGGCTTCGCGGCCCTCGACGGGAGTCCGTCCGGTACGGGAGCGGCTCACGCCGGCACCCGGGGCGGGCCCACCGAACGCGCCCGGTCGGGACTGCTCGGCGCCACCGGCCCGGCCCGCGGCACCCGGTCCCCGTCGCCCGGACCGGCCACCACCTCTGCCTCCCCCTCCCCCCGCATCTCGCCCACGCCGGAGATCCCGGCCAAGGGACCGGGCACGTTCGTCACCGCGGCCGGCGGCAGCACCAGGGTCGGCTCCGGCACGCTCCTGCGCTACCGGGTCGACGTCGAGAACGGCATCGACCTGTCCGCGGCGGACGTCGCCCGGCAGGTCGAGCGGATCCTGGCCGACCGGCGCGGCTGGACCGCCGACGGCCGCTCGGCGTTCGAACGGGTGTCGAGCGGTCCGACCGACTTCGTCGTCCGGGTCGCGACACCCGGGACGGTCGACAGGATCTGCGGGCGGTACGGGCTGGACACCGGCGGCGAGGTCAACTGCAACGTTGCCGACCAGGTCATGGTGAACCTCAGGCGCTGGCTCCTCGCGACCCCCGTCTACGCCCGGCGCGTCAAGGAGTACCGGGCGCTGATCATCAACCACGAGGTCGGCCACTTCCTCGGCCACGGCCATGTCGGCTGCCCGGGCGCGGGGCGGCCGGCCCCCGTGATGATGCAGCAGATCAAGGGCATGCACGGCTGCCTGCCCAACGTCTGGCCGTACGACGAGAAGGGGCGGTACCTCACCGGACCGGCCGTCTCCTGACCCGGCCGCCTTGCGCATGCCGTCGGGCAGCCGGTGCGGCGCGCGCCCGGCGTACATGACGTGAAGGCTCAAGTGAGCTGATACGCTCCCGGCGTGACCGCCCCCGACCAGCCCCGACCGGACGACGAGCACACCGGACTGTGGCTCACGCCCGCCGAACTGGCCTCGTGGATGTCGGTGGTCCGGCTGATCACCCGGCTGCCCTGGGCCCTGGACGCCCAGCTGCAGCGGGACGCGGACCTGAGCATGGTCGAGTACATGGCCATGGCGATGCTGGCTGAGACACCCGACCGGACCCTGCGGATGAGCGTGCTGGCCGAGGAGACCAACTCGTCGCTGTCCCGGCTGTCGCACCTGGTGAAGCGGCTGGAGAAGCGCGGTTACGTCCGCCGTGAACCGGATCCGGCCGACGGGCGGTTCACCAACGCCATCCTGCTGCCCGACGGCATGCGCAAGCTGGAGTCGGCCGCGCCCGCCCATGTCGCCAACGTCCGTCACCTCGTCGTGGACAACCTCTCTGCCGAGCGCCTCCGCCGGCTCGGCCAGGACGCCGAACGCATCCTCGGACGGATCGACTCGCCGGTGCGCTGAGCGTGCCACGACGACTTGAGCGTTAAGGCGACCGCGTGAGCGGTGCCTGCTGCTCGCGGCCCGGCGCCGTGCGTGTCCGGCATCCGACCTTTCCGGCTTCCGACGTGTCCGGTACCCGACGGGTCACAGCGCCGGGAGCAGCTCCATCGCCCGGAGCGGCCGCGGATGGAACAGGCGCAGCCGGTGCACACGGCCGGCCTCGTCCAACGTCATCAGCCAGGCCACGCTGGGCGGGCAGTGTCCGGGGTCGTCGGACGGGTTGACGATGTCCATCTCCCACACGGCCAGCGACCGTCCGGCGACGGCATGCGCGAGGTGCTGCCGCACCCCGGCTGCGATGTCGCCGTCCATGGCACGCACCAGCAGGTCCCCGCCCCCGACCCGGTCGCCGCCCCTGAACAGGGCGACCTCCGGGGACCAGCGTTCGGTGAGCAGCGCGCCGAAGTGCCCGCTCTCGGCGGCGGCGAGCGTCTCCCGGGCCTGCGTGCGGCTGTCCCGGGTGCGCCGCGCGGTGTCGCCGTGCGCGGCGTCCGCCGTACCGGCCAGGGCCGCCGCGAGCTTGGCCCGGCCCTGACTGAGCCGGCTGCGGACCGTGCCGACGGGGATCCCGCAGACGCCGGCTATCCCCTCGTACGAGGTGACGCTCGTGGTGAAGTGACGCAGCACCAGGGGCAGCCGCAGCGTCGGGGAGAGCTCGTCCAGCGCCGCCCAGATCCAGTCCCGCAGCGCGCTCTGTTCCAGCCACTGCTCCGGACCTGCCTCCGTGGACGGCAGGTGCAGGCCCTCCTCCACCGGCCGGACGGGAACCGCGTCCCGCAGCAGGGAGCGCGCGGCGTTGCGCACGATCATCCGCAGCCACGCGCCCACCGCCCCCGGATCACGGACGTCGCCGATCCGCCGCAGCGCGGTCAGCGCCGCGTCCTGCAGGACGTCCTCGGCGTCCGGGCCCGGCCCCAGCAGGCTCAGTGCCACCGCGCGCATACCCGCGCGGTGGCGTTCGAGCAGCAGCCCCAGGGCGACGACCTCGCCCGCCTGCGCGGCCCGGGTGAGCACCGCGTCCTCGACGCGCGCGGTCTCGGCCGTCACCCGGCTCATGAGGCCGCACCGGCGAAGGAGGGGGCGGAGACGGATGCGGCTGCGGGACCGGGTGCCGAACCGGCATCGGCTGGTGTGTCCTTCCGGCGCCCGGACCGGAGCAACCGCATCGTCTCGGCCTCTCTGTTCTCGCGGGCTCCGGCTAGTCCTCGTCGCCGAGTTCCGGCAGCCAGCTGCCGTGGAAACCCGCGGGGACAGCGTAGGGGAGTTCCACCACCGCCTGCTCGGAAAGGTCCGTGGCGTCGAGGACGAGCAGTTCACCGGCCTTGCCGTCGTCGTCGGAGACGAGCGACAGCAGCCAGCCCTCGTCCTCGCTCCGGCCGTTCGCGGCCGGGACGAACACCGCCTCACCCGCGTAGCGGGCGCCGGGCGTCGCATGGACCCGGGTGGTCCCGCCCGTGAGGTCGTGCTTGGCTATGCCGCCGCCGGAGACCGTGTACAGGTAGCGGTTCTCGCGTCCGGTGAGGGTCTCGTTGTGGGTGGGGAACTCGGCGTCCCGGTCGTCCAGTTGCCGCTCGGTGGCCTTGCCGGTGGCCGGGTCCAGCGTCCAGCGGTACAGCACCGCGGGCGCCTGCACGAGGCCGGGCTCCGGCACGACGGCCACGCCGGTGGGCCCGCCGATGTCGCCCCAGGCGTGCTCGAACCTGTCGTGGTCGTAGCGCACCGCGTCGAGGACGATCCGCCCCTGCGCGTCCTCGTGGGCGTTGCCGACGTGGAAGACGTAGCAGGGGTCGACGTCGAACCAGCGCACCTCGGTGCTGCCCGGCGTGCGGGACATGATGCCGAGCCGGGCGCCGTAGCCGTCGTCCCACTGGTAGGGCATGCCGCCGTGACCGGCGAGTTCGGGCCGGAAGACGACGGGCAGGTCCATCCAGACGATGTGGTGCTCGGTGATCGCGAAGTCGTGCATCATCGTCGGGCCCGGCACCTCGACCGGGCTGCTGTCGAGCAGCTCCCCCTCCGCGGTGACCCGGTGGTAGGTGAGGTACGGCGGGGCGAACCCGGTGCCGAACAGGTGGAGTTCGCCGGTGACCGGATCCTCCTTGGGGTGCGCGGTCATCGCGGTGGTGAGCCTGCCGCCGAAGTCGTACGGCCCGACGGTCTCCAGCGCCGGGGTGACCCAGTAGGGGAAGCCGACCTCGCACAGCGCCAGCACCGTGTCCGCGTGCCGGATGACATGGGTGTTGCCGGGCGTCGCGGTCAGGTCGAAGGTGCCGTCCTCGCGGACGAACGGGTGGCCCTCCCGCTCCCGGGTGCGGATCCACCGGTTGCGGTACCACTCGGCGTTTCCGCCGCGCAGCCGAAGGCCGTGGAGCATGCCGGGGCCGGTGAACCAGTGGCCGTTGTCCTCGTCGGGCAGCGGGTTGGGGCCGTTGCGCAGGTAGCGGCCGTCCAGTTCGGTCGGGAGGGTGCCGCGCACGGTGAGGTTGAAGGCGGTGTGCTCCTCGGCGACCGGGGCGAAGCGGCCCTTGAGGTAGAGGGGAACGGTGGTCTCTTCGGTCATGGTGCATTCCTTGTCCGGGCCGGCAGGGCGGTGCCGGCCCCGTGCGGATCAGTTCCGGGGCGTTCGGTCGATGGCCGGGCAGAGGCGCGACCCGCCGCACGGCGTTCGGAGTCCCGGACGCCGTGCGGAGCCGAGGCGGCAGGTCACTGGGGTGCGGACGACAGGCCCTGGGACTCCAGCAGCCGCCGCTGCACGCGCTCGGGGTAGACCTTCGTGAAGACGATCGGGGCGGCCAGGCCGATGACGTGGGCGGTGATGCCCACCCAGGACGGGGCGTCCACCGCGTTGCCGACGGCCAGGACGACGGCGATGAAGGTGAAGCCGGCGCCCCAGGAGCCGGTGATGTAGTTGTTGACCTGGAGGAACTCGGGCATGTCCCAGTACTCGCGCGGCGTCTGCCGCTTGGCGATGCCCAGCGTGAAGGGATGGCGGATCGCCATGGAGCCCCACGCGGTGGCGGCCAGCCAGGCGAACGAGAGGGCGTCCGTGTGGTCCTTAAGCCCCGAGTCCGGGTTGCTGAGGGAGACGCCGCCGATCACCAGGAAGTACAGGATGGTGCTGGCCTCCAGGATCAGCGCGTCGAGGTCGACCCCCCGACGGCGGTCCTGGAGGAGCAGCACCAGCCCCGAGACGACACCGGCGACAGCGCCCCAACGCCAGTCGACGAAGCCGGACACGACGCCGGCGACGATCCAGGGGACGAAGCCGCGCAGATAAGCCATGAAACCCATTGAATGTTCCTTGCCGAATCGCAGAATCAAGTGGACGGCCCTGGAGGGGGGGTGCTCCGCAGCCGTTCGAGAACCGACGCGGACTAGATGCGGGACGGGCGCCAAAGTTCGACCGCGGGAGTGTGACCCTCGTCACGATGAGGTTTGGGTGATCGGACGGGCCCGCGGTCATACCGACCGGCGCGATGCGTACGGGGACATGGCGGGACACCTGGTGTCGGCCGCGCCGCCGGATCGCCCAACGGCCTTACGTCTAGGCGGTGTTGCTCGGGCGCCTCGCCGTCGCCGAGTCCCTCGCCGAGTTCGCCACCGACGACGGCTCGGCCCCGCGGATGCTCGCGGACGCCGCCTCCCGCACCGGCCGCGTGCAACTCACCCTGCTCATAGGGCTGTTCTGCCCGGCAACGGCACTACCGCCGCTGCTTCTGCGCCCGCCCGCAGCCGGAATCACGGTCGCCGCCGGTGTGTTGCGGGAGTGGCGCTCGCGGTACGGAACTCGGGCACCGCGATCGGCTTCGCGCCGATGACGGCCGGCCTGGCCCTCTGGGCGGTCGCCGCCCTCACGGCGGGCGGCCGGCTGCTCCGCTCCCGTGACGCGTGAACGCGACACGGGAAGGCGACTCGTGAACGCGAAGCGTGAACCGGCCGTCCGCCGCGGGCGGGTCAGCCCTCGATCCAGCCGTGGTTCTTCGCGAACTGGGCCAGTGCGCCCCGCACCCGCACGATCTCCTCCGCGGTGAGCGTGGGCGCCGACGCCAGCAGCGTCTCGGTGACTTCGCGGGTGAACTCCTCCGCGCTGAGCAGATCGCACAGCGAGTCGTCGTCCGGCCCGAGCGTGCGCACCTCGGCTCCCCGGGCGAGCCGGACGCCGGACGCCTTCGGACCGCGCTCGCCGGCCTCGATCTCGAACTCCACGGCCACGCCGGGGCGGACGTACGACTCCGACATCTGCATGTCGTTCACATGCAGGAAGACGTCCTCTCCGCCACCGTCCGGAGCGATGAACCCGTACCCGCGCGAGCTGTCGAACCGCACCACACGACCACTGACCATGAGAAACCCCCAACCAAAACCAAACCGGGCCACCTGCCCGGACACCTGGGCCCGATGGTAGTCAAGTCCGGCCCGGTCGGTCGACAGCAGGGGCGACGGAGGGGGCGGAGAAGCCGGCGGGCGAGGGAACTCGGTGCGCCGACACCGAAGTTGATATGGAAAGCTGTCGCCAGCCGTCGGTGAGCCAAGGGGGGCTGGGACGGTCGTTGAGAGGAGCGCACGTGACGCAGGACGGCAACGGGTCCGTGGAGATCGACACCAGCAAGCCGCATCCGGCGCGGATCTACGACTACCTGCTGGGCGGCAAGGACAACTACGAGGTGGACCGCAAGGCAGGCGACCAGCTCGCCGCCGTCGCGCCCGAGGTGTGGATCTCCGTACGGGCCAACCGCGGCTTCCTGCAGCGCGCGGTCCGGCACGTCATCGACAGCGGCGTCCGTCAGATCCTCGACATCGGCACCGGGCTGCCCACCTCGCCGAACGTGCACGAGATAGCCCAGGGGCTGGCACCGGACGTCCGCGTCGCCTACGTCGACAACGACCCGATCGTGAAGGCCCACGGCGACGCGCTGCTCAGCCGGGCCGGCACCACCAGCATCGTCCTCGCCGACCTGCGCGACCCGCGGTCCGTCATCGACCACCCCGAGGTGCGCCGGATCATCGACTTCGGACAGCCGGTCGCCCTGTTCCTGGTCGCCATCCTCCACTTCGTCCGCGACGCGGAGGAGCCCGAGCGGATCGTGGCCACCCTGCGCGACGCGCTCCCGGCCGGCAGCTTCCTGGTCCTCTCGCACGCCACCGACGACTTCGCCGACGACCGCAGCGAGGCCCAGGCCGTCTACAACAACGCGACCGCCTCCATGAACCTGCGCCCCCTGGCCCGGGTCGAGCAGTTCTTCGACGGATTCGAGCTCGTCGAACCCGGCGTGACCCAGGTCCCGTTCTGGCGCCCGGACACCACCCCGCCGGCCGGCTCCGAGGAGATCGGCTTCTACGGCGGAGTGGCCGTCAAGAAGGCCTGAGCCGTGGTCCGACGGGACCGAGCCGTCGTCAGGGCACTCCGAGCTCGAACAGGGCGTAGCCCGCGTACGAGCCGGAGGCCAGTGCCGCGATGCCCAGCAGAACACACAGGCAGGGCAGGCTGATCCGGCGCAGCGCGACCGCCAGGGGGACGAACAGCGGGAAGGCGGGCAGCAGATAGCGCGAGACGTTCGCGAAGTACTGCTGGCTGCCCAGCACCAGGGCAAGGGTGAGCACCGTGTGCACGACCAGTACCGCCGGCGGCCGCAGCCGGAACAGCAGCGGCAGCAGCGCCAGGTCCAGCAGGACCACCCCGACCCCGATGACGTCCGCGAAGGGAAGCGCGAAGAGATACCCGAAGTGGCCGACGGGGACGGACGTCAGGACGTCCAGGGTCTGCCTGCCGTAGTCGAACTCGTGCCCCCACGCGCCCGACTGGAGCGCGAAGTAGCCGCCGTAGTCGCCCATGCGGTGGCCCACCCAGCCCAGGTAGCCGAGCAGACCCAGCGGAGCGACGAGCATCGCGGTCAGCGGACGGGCGACGCCGTCCGTGCGGCGGCGCAGCGCGAGGAGCGCGGCCACGGCGAGCGCGGCGACCAGGGCGGCGGCGGTGGGCCGGTTGAGACCGGCCGCGAAGGTCAGCACCCCCGCCGTCAGCCAGCGGCGGGTCAGCACGGCGTACAGGGCCCAGGCGGCCAGGGCCACGTACAGCGAGTCCGAGTAGACCGCCCACTCCACGCCGGAGCCGGGCCACACGGCCCACAGCCCGGCCGCCGCCAGGCCCGCCCGCGGGCCGCCGAACCACGCGGCGACGGCGGCGATCCCGAGCGCCGCCGCGAACGACGCCACGACCGACACCAGCAGCCCGGCCCCGAACGGACCGAGACCGGTGACCTCCATGACCACCCGCATCAGCGCCGGGTAGAGCGGGAAGAACGCGGCCGAGTTGCCCTGGAGGGTGATCATGCCGGTGGCGCCGGGGACCGGGACCAGCGCCGGGTGGTAGCCGTGCAGGGCGATCTGCTGGTACCACCAGCCGTCCCAGGTGCCCAGCACGTCCCAGGTGTGCGCACCGCCCCCGAACCGCGGATGCTTCCTGCGGAAGTCCCCGGCCGAGTCCAGCAGATACATGAAGGAGCCGAAGCCGACGAGCTTCAGCACGCCGTACAGCGCGAGGACCGGGCCATGGCGGCGGACCGTGTCGCGCAGGCGCCGGCCGAGGTCCGGTGCGGCGATTCCGGAGACGGCGGGGCGGGGTGGCGCGGTGCTCTTCAGAGGCGTGGTCATGAGGCCGCGGACCCCGTCCGGCGACGCCACCCGCGCAAGGCCGACCGCGCGACGACGAGGGACACGTGGGCGGCGGCGAGCGCGGCCAGTTCCGCGCGGAGTCCGGCGGCGGGGACCGTGTGCCGCAGGACGGCGAGCGCACCGGCGGTCAGCGCCAGACGGGCGGCCAAGGCGGGCAGGGCGGGCGGGGCGCCCGGGGCGGGCCACGGGAGGCGGCCGCGGACCGGTACGGCGAGCGTCCAGCAGGCCAGCAGGGACAGCGCGTTGGCCACCTGCCCGGCGGCGGCCGGGCGCAGCGCCGCGTACAGGAGCAGATGGGCGAGAGCCAGGGCGGCCGCGGGGACGGCGTACGGCCGTGGTGGCCGCCCCGGCGGCAGCGCGCCCCGGGCCGGTGACAGCGCGACCCGCGCGATGCCGCGCAGGTCGGCGAGCGCCGTGGACAGCAGCGCGACCCGGCTGTCGGGGTCGTCCACCCAGTCGACCGGCACCTCGTGGATCCGCAGCCCGGCCCGCTCCGCGAGCACCAGCAGCTCGGTGTCGAAGAACCACGCGGAGTCCCGCACCAGCGGCAGCAGCCGTGCGGCGGCGTCCCGTCGTACGGCCTTGAACCCGCACTGCGCGTCCGAGAACCCCACCGACAGCGTGCAGCGCAGCAGGATGTTGTAACAGCGGGAGATGGCCTCCCGCTTCGGGCCGCGCACCACCCGGGCGCCGGGCGCCAGCCGGGTGCCGATGGCCACGTCGGAGTGGCCCGACAGCAGCGGGGCGACGAGGGGCAGCAGCGCCGCGAGCCCGGTCGACAGGTCCACGTCGAGATAGCCGACCACGGGCGCCGACGACGCCGACCAGACGGCCCGCAGCGCCCGGCCGCGCCCCTTCTCGGCCAGCCGTATCCACTCCACCTCGGGCAGCTCGGCGGCGAGCCGGGCCGCGATCAGGGGGGTGGCGTCGGTGCTGGCGTTGTCGGCGACGATGATCCGGAAGGGGTACGGGAACGTCTCCCGCAGGTAGGCGTGGAGCCGCCGCACGCTCGGCTCCAGGTCCGTCTCCTCGTTGAACACCGGTACGGCCAGGTCGAGAACCGGCTCCTCGTGGTGCGGCGGAGACGGCGGCGCGGGGACCGGGAGCGCGACCAGAGGGTGATTCATTACGCTTTTTCGCATTCGTTCTCGCTCTCGGGGCGTGCCGAAGGCACCCCCGGTGGTGGGGTGGGTGAGGAGAGGGGGGCGGCCCGCGGGCCGCCTGCTATCCGGCCGAGCCGGCCGCGGCCGACGAGCCGTTCGACGGGTCGGGACTCTCGGTCGCGGGCGCCGACGGCGGTGACGTGGTGGCGGTCGAACTCCCCGACGAGCCCTCCGTCGCGCTCCGGGTCGTGCCCGCGTCCGGGGTGGACGACGCCGTCGCGGTCGAGGTGGGCGTGGACGAGGCGGTAGGCCCGTTCGTGGAGGACGGGGTGTCCTGGGGCGTGGTGGTGTCGGTGGGCGGCGGGGCCGAGGTCGTGGCGCCGGAGGGCGGCGCGCTGGGGGAGGGGCCCGGCGTCGGGGCCGTACGGTCGGTGGGGCTGGTCGCGGGCCAGGGGTGCGGTGCGCTCGGCTCGTCACGGACACCGGAGTGGGGCCACAGGAACAGGCCGAGGCCGAGCCCCGCGGCCGCGAGGACACCGCCGGCCGCCCGCCGGGCCGCCCGGACCCGCCGCCGTGCCTGCACACCGGCCCGCAACCGCGCCCGGTGCCGGGGCTCGAACGCCGCCGGTTCCCGGTCGCCGTGCATCAACTGCGTCAACTGCCGCTCGAAGTGATCCATGGCCTCTCCCTCACCCCACCGGCTCGATGGCGTCCGCCAGCAGCTCCCGCAGCCGGGCCACCCCGCGCGCCGCGTGCGACCGGGCGGTGCCCACCGGGCACCCCAGCACCTCCGCGACCTGCCGGTCGGGCAGGTCCTGGTAGTAGCGCAGGACGACCGCGGCCCGCTGACGCGGGGTCAGCAGCGCGAGCGCGGCCTCCAGCCGGGAACGCTCGGCGACGATCGCCGACACGTCGCCGGCCGCCACCACCTCGGGCAGCTCCTCGACGGGGCGCTCGCCCCACCACCGGCGCCGCGCCGAACGGGCCGCCGCACGCGCCAGGACCTTGCGGACGTACGCCTCCGGCGCCTCGTCGGCGATCTTCGGCCAGACGAACCACAACCGGACCAAGGACTCCTGCAAAAGATCCTCGGCCCGATGCCGATCGCCACCGGTGAGCAGACGGGCCAGATGGAACAACCCCGACCAGCGGGCCGCCACGAACTCGTCGTACTCACCGGCCCGAGCCTGCTCCATTCCCACGGTCCCCGCTCTCCCCGGCTGCCTACACCTGGGAAAAGGCCCTGGGGGCGGCAGAACGCTGCACCCGGGCGGGGTGATCCGCGTCACGTGCGGGCCTCGTGCGGGCCCGTGCGTAATTGCCTGGCGGACCTCGGCGACGGCGCCGTATGCTCCCCGCGATGACCACTCATTCTGCTGTCAGATCGGGGGTCTCGTCCGCGTCAGGTGAGTGCTGATGGCCACTCACTTCGCGAACGGGGGCACCCACCTCTCCCTGTGGCGGCGCGTGCGCGAGTTCGCCGTGCCGCCCGCCATGATCGAGACCGCGACCGCCCGCCGGAACACCGGCGACTGGGCGGGGGCGTGCGCCGCCGCCGGTTTCGACCTCGACCTCGATCTGCGCGCACTGGCCCGGGCCCGCGGCCGGGACGTCCGGGACCGGATCCGTGCCGACCTGCGGCGGCTGGCGCCCGACCTGCTGCGCTGGCATCTGCCCAGGATCGCGCCCGACGGGTTGCTGCGGCCGGGGCTGACCATGCCGCTCGCTCGGTACGACGCCGGGGAGGGCTCCCTGAGCCTCGTGGTCCGGACGCCGCCCGCCTGGGCGGACGGCGGGCAGCGGATCAGCCTCGCGGTGTGGGACGGCACGCTGGGCGAGCCCGGCGCCCGGGGGCATCCGCATCCCCATCCGCATCCGCGCCCCAGCCGCCGGTTCCGTTTCGACCTGCACCGCCATCTGTGGGACGCGGGCGCCGCCGGCGAACTACGGACCCGCTCGGGCGCCGACCGGCCCGCGGGCGGCGCATGGCGTGTGGGCGGTGATGAGCGCGCGATCGGCGACCGGCCTGCTGGTGGCGACGGGCCTGCGGATCGCGACGGGCCTGTGGGTGGTGACGGGCCTGTGGGTGGTGAATGGCTCGCGTACGCCCACGGGTTCACGTTCGCCGAGCAACTCCCCGGCCACGAAGGGCCCTTGTGCGCCACGGAGCGATGGGCGGACGAGGCGCGGATCGTGCTGGGTGCCGAGGGGCGGGACAGCGGGACCGTCGTCGTACGCCTGGGCCGCCGGCAGCGGCTCGCGCTGCACCTCGCGGCCGACGGGACCGTGACCGCAGGCCGGGAGACAGCAGGCCGGGACACCACCGGCCGGGACACCGGAGGGCGGGATACCGCAGGCCGGGACTTCGGCCCCGGCGCTCCGCTGGTCCTGCCCGACGCGGCGACCTGGACGCTCCCCGATCTGGAGCTGCTGCGCGCCGGGTTGGTCGATGCCGGGCGGCTGCATCCGCTGGTCGCCGACGCCCTCGTCCCCGGGCACGCACCGGCCGCCCGGGACCCGTACCCCGACCCGGCCCGGCAGGCACGCCTCGTGGAGTGCCGGGGCGTCCGGCACCGGATCGGCATGGTCGGCGGGGTGCTGTCCCCGCTGGACCACTCCCCGGACGAACTGCGGCGCGAGGAGCTGCTGGTGGCGCTGGGCGGCCCGCCGCTGCCCTGTCTTCGGGTCATCGACGAGGCGCACCGCCGCCCCGACTGCCTCACCGGCGTCCGTGAACGCCTCGACCACGGGGACATCGCCGGCGCGCTCGCCGTCGTCGAGGGACTGCTGGGGCCCGAAGCGGTCCTGCGCGACGGCCCGTTGAAGGACGAACTGGAGGCGGCCGCGCGACGCCGGATCGCCTACGGCCTCTACCGGGCGGGCCTCACCGGATCCCGCACCGGCCCCGTCCGCACCCGGCGCCGCAGGTCCGTCCGCGACCCGCGCCTCGGCCCGCGCCTTTCCGGCCGGCGCTGACACCCGTCCACTTTTCTTCTCACACCCCCAGGTGATCTCTCATGCCTCTGCACGTCTCTGACCAACTCGCCGTCGCCGACACCCTGTCGGGGCTGCTCGGCGACTCCGCCACCGAACCCCGGACCGACATCCAGCTGGAGGCGCTCACCCTCGCCGTCGCCGCCGACCTGCCCGTCCTCCTGTGGGGCGAGCCCGGCATCGGCAAGACCGCCGCCCTGAACCGGCTGGCCGAGGCGCTCGACCTGCCGCTGACCACGGTGATCGCCAGCGTGCACGAGCCGTCCGACTTCTCCGGCCTGCCCGTCGTGGGCGACGACCCGGCCGTCCAGGGCGTCCCGATGGCCCCGCCGGACTGGGCGGTACGGCTCGTGCGGGCCGGCCGGGGCCTGCTGTTCCTCGACGAACTGTCCACCGCGCCCCCGGCCGTCCAGGCCGCCCTGCTCCGGCTGGTCCTGGAACGCCGCGTGGGCGCCCTCCGACTCCCGCCCGGCGTACGGATCGTGGCCGCGGCCAACCCGCGTTCCTCGGCGGCCGACGGCTGGGAGCTGAGCCCGCCGCTGGCCAACCGGTTCGTGCATCTGCAGTGGGCCCACGACCACGAGGTCGTCGTCCGCGGCCTCGGCGGCACCTGGCCCCGGGCGACCCTGCCCCGGCTCGACCCCGACCGGCTGCCCGCCGCCGTGGACTTCGCGCGCCGCGCGGTGTGCGGCCTGCTCGCCACCCGTCCCACCCTCGTCCACCGGCTGCCGAGCGGCGAGATGCGGCGGGGCGGCGCCTGGCCGTCGCCCCGCAGCTGGGACATGACGCTGCGCCTGGTCGCCTTCGCGCACGCCGCCGGCTCCTCCCGGGACGTGCTCTCCCTGCTGGTGAGGGGCACGGTCGGGGACGGGCCGGGGCTCGAACTGCTGGCGAGCGTCGACCTCATGGAGCTCCCCGACCCCGAGACGCTGCTCGCCGACCCGGACGCGGCCGACCTGCCCGAGCGCGGCGACCTGCGCCAGGCCGTGCTGGACGGCGTGGTCGCGGCGGTCCGCGAACGGCCGGACCGGGCCCGCTGGGACGCGGCCTGGGCCCTGCTGGTGCGCGCGCTGGACACCGGGGCGCCCGACCTTGTGGTGGTCCCCGCCACCACCCTGGCCGCACTGCGCCGGGACGACTGGGACGTCCCGGCGGCGATCGAACGCCTCGCCGGAGCGGTGTCCGTGTCCCGGCGCGCCGACCGGGCGGCCGAACGCGTCGCCGCGAAGGTGGGCCGATGACGGCGGAACCGGCGGGCACGCCCGTGACCGCGGAACCGGCGGGCGCGCCCGTGACCGCGGAACCGGCGGGTGCGCCGGTGACCGCGGAATCGACGGGCGCGCCGGTGACCGCCGAACCGGCCGGGGCGCTGGACCTGGACAAGCTCTACGCCGCCCGGCTGCAGGCCGCCCGGGCCCGGCCCTACCTCGCGACGGCCCTGTTCGCGCTGCACGTCGTGGAGTCCCGGCAGGTGCCGACGATGGGCGTCGACAAGCACTGGCGGTGCTATGTCTCGCCCGCGTTCGTGGACCGGATGCCGGAGGAGGAGCTCGCCGGGGTGTGGGTGCACGAGGTCTCCCACCTGCTGCGCGAGCACCACGCGCGCAGCGACCGGGTCGCCCGGGAACGCGGCCTGACCGGGGCCGGCGAGCGGCTGCGCATGAACATCGCGGCGGACCTGGAGATCAACGACGACGCGTACGGCGACGGGCTGGCGCAGCCCAGGGGCGCCGTCCGGCCGTACATGCTGCGGCTGGACGAAGGCCAGTTGATGGAGGACTACCTGCGCCAGTTCCGGCTCGGGCCGCTGACCCGGGACGTCGCCTGGCTGGACTGCGGCAGCGGCGCCGACGGCCGGGACCGGGAGTGGGACCTGGGGGCGGACGGCGCGCACGGCCTCAGCGAGCAGGAGCGGGACGGGGTCCGGTTCCGGGTGGCGCAGGCCATCACCGGCCGGCCGGGCAACGCCCCGCAGGGCTGGCGGCGCTGGGCGGAGGAGGCCTTCCAGCGGCCGCAGCCCTGGCGGGAGTTGCTGGGCGCCGCGGTCCGCTCGGCCGCCTCGGCCGCGGGCGCCGGCGACGACTACAGCTACGGCCGCCCCTCGCGCCGGTCGGCCGGCCTGCCCGGCGTGATCCTCCCGAGGCTGCGCCGTCGCCCGCCCCGGGTCTCGGTCGTCATCGACACCTCCGGCTCGGTCAGCGACGCCGAACTGGGCAGTGCCCTCCTGGAGGTGGCCGCCATCGCGCGCGCCGTCGGCGGCCGCCGGGACCTGGTCTCCGTGCTGTCCTGCGACGCGGCCGCCCGGACCGTGCAGCCGCTGTGCCGTGCGGAGGGCATCGCACTCGTCGGGGGCGGCGGTACGGACCTGCGCGCGGGCTTCGCCAGGGCCCTGCGGGCGCGGCCGGCCCCGGACGTGGTGGTGGCCCTCACCGACGGGCAGACGCCCTGGCCGGAGGCGCAGCCGGCCTGCCGTACGGTGGTGGGCCTCTTCCCCAGGCAGTACAGCGACACGTCCTGGCAGGAGGACGACCCCGACTACGTACCGGACGCACCGCCCGCCTGGGCACGGGTCGTGGAGATCGGCTAGCGCGGCCGGGCCGCTCCGGGCAGATGGTCGGCCGGTGCGGGGCGCGGACCGGACGATAATTTGATGTGGTCGACACCCATCCGGCGCCCCGCGGCGCCCAGAACGGAGGACGAACATGCCCGACACCCCGCCCGTGACCCTCCAGGACGTGCACGACGCGGCGGCGCGGATCAAGGGCGTGGCCCACCGCACCCCCGTGCTGCGCTCGCGCACCCTGGACGAGCTGGTCGGTGCCGAGGTCTTCCTGAAGTGCGAGAACCTCCAGCGCATCGGCGCGTTCAAGTTCCGGGGCGCCTACAACGCCGCGTCCCGGCTGTCCGCCGAGCAGCTCGCCAAGGGCATCGCCGCCTACTCCTCCGGCAACCACGCCCAGGCCGTCGCCCTCGCCGCCCGTGAACTCGGCACCACCGCCGTCATCGTGATGCCCGAGGACACCCCGCGCGCCAAGCTGGAGGCGACGGCCGGATACGGCGCGGAGATCGTGACGTACGACCGCTACACCGGCGACCGGGTCGCCATCGGCGAGGCCCTGGCCGCCGAACGCGGGCTCGCGCTCATCCCGCCCTACGAGCACCCGCACGTCATCGCAGGGCAGGGCACGGCCGCGCTCGAACTCATCGAGGAGGTCGGTGAGTTGGACGTCCTGGTGGTGCCCGTCGGGGGCGGCGGGCTGATCGCGGGCAGCGCCACCGCGGCCAAGGGACTGCTGCCCGGGATCCGGGTCGTCGGGGTCGAGCCGGAGGCCGGCGACGACACCCGGCGGTCCCTGGCGGCCGGGCACCGGGTGTCGATCCCGGTGCCCCGCACCATCGCCGACGGCCAGGCCGCGGACATCCCCGGTGAGCTGACCTTCTCCCTCAACCAGCGCCTGGTGGACGACATCTCGCTGGTCTCCGACGACCAGATCGGGGATGCGATGCGGTTCGCCTTCGAGCGGCTGAAGACCGTTCTGGAGCCGAGCGGTGCCAGCGGCCTGGCCGCACTGCTCGCCCACCGGGTGACGCCGCTGCCGCGCCGGATCGGGGTCGTGCTGTCCGGCGGCAACGTGGGGGCGGAGCGGTTCGCGGAGATCGTCGCCGGCTGAGCGCGAACGGGCGGAGGCACCACATCAGGGGTGCCTCCGCCCGGAGCGGGGCTCAGGCCTGCTCGTCCGCCGGCCGCGGCCGGCGCGGGATGCCCAGCGCGCACAGGGCGCCGAAGAAGACGACCGCGACACCGACCCACACGGCCGGGTGCAGTCCGTCGACGAACTGCTGCGGGCCCTCGGTGCTGCCGTACGTCACGAACACCGTGCTCAGGACGGCGATCCCGAGCGCGCCGCCGATCTCGCGGACCGTGGTGTTGGCGCCGGACGCCTTGCCCGCGTGCTCCTTGGCCACCGAGCCGAGGACCACCGCCGCCGTCGGCGCGAACACGAAGCCCATGCCGATACCGGCCACGATCATCGGGCCGACCAGCGAGGGGTACGCGGTGTCGGTGCCGGCGACCAGGTTGATCCAGCCGAGGCCGACGCCCTGCAGGAAGAGACCGAGGGCCATCAGCCGGCCGCCGCCGACCTTGTCCGTGATCAGACCGGCCACCGGGGCCACGAACATCGGCATCAGCGTCCAGGCGAGGGTGCGGACACCGGCCTCCAGCGGAGAGCGCGGCGGCACGATCTGGAGGTACTGGGCGAGCAGGAACAGCGAGCCGAAGACACCGAAGTACATCGTCGCCGAGACGATGTTGGTGAGGGTGAAGGCCCGCACCCGGTAGAAGGACAGCGGCAGCATCGGCTCGTCGGTCCGGGACTCCCAGACCACGAACGCGGCGAGCAGCACCGCGCCGCCCGCGAACGCGCCGAGCACCTTGGCGGAGGCCCAGCCGTCCGGCTCGCCGTGCACGATCGCCCACACCACGGCGCACAGCCCGGCCGCCGCCAGCACCATGCCGACCAGGTCGAGGCGGACACCCGGCAGCGAGCTCTCCTTGAGGGCGAACAGCACCAGCGGTATCGCGATCACGCACACCGGCACGTTGATCCAGAAGATCCAGCGCCAGTCCAGGCCGTCGACCACCGCGCCGCCGACCACCGGGCCCATGGCCACGGCGAGCCCGCTCACCCCGGACCAGACGCCCAGCGCCAGCCCGCGCAGCTTCTCCGGCACCGCCTGCGAGAGCAGGGTCAGCGACAGCGGCATCACGGCCGCCGCCCCGAAGCCCTGGACCGCCCGGAAAGTGATCAACTGGGCGCTGGTGTCGGAGAGTCCGCAGCCGATGGAGGCCAGCGTGAACACGGCGATGCCGACGACGAACACCGTCCGGCGGCCGAACCGGTCACCGAGCGCGGCACCCGTCATCAGCAGGCAGGCGAAGCTCAGCACGTACGCGTTGACGAACCACTGGAGTTCCTGGGTGTTCGCCTCCAGGTCGACGGCGAGGGTGCGCAGGGCGGTCGACACGACGAGGTTGTCGAGCGCGACCATGAACATCGGCACGCTGCACGCGACGATCGCGAGCCACAGCGGCACCCGGCGCCCCGCGGCGGCGACCGCGGCGGCCGGCTCCGCGTCGAGGACCGGGCTCTCTTCGGACAGGGTCATGGCAGGGGGCTCCTAGCGAAAGCGACGGGGCTCGTGGGGAGTGCGGGGCGGGCAGGGCGGGCGGGTGTCAGGAGTCGGCGCGTTCCTGCTCGGCGAGCCGGCGCCGGGCGTCCGTCCAGTCGATGGGCAGCTCGGCCGCCGGGACCTGCCAGAACGTGAAGACCGAGCCCTTCATGGTGGGGCGCAGCCCGGTCATCACCGACTTGTGCGGTTCGGTCCGCGCGTACCGGTAGAGGGCGTCCTTGTCCTCCCAGGCGGACAGCGTCCAGAAGGTGCGCTTCAGGGGCTCGGCGATCAGCGAGGCGCCGTACGCGCCGGGCGCCCCGGTCACCTGCTTCCACGCCACCAGCGACTTGGCGAAGAAACGCGGCACATCCTTGAGGGAGCGGACCTCCAGACGGGACGCCATGACGAACGCCTCGGCGTCGGGTGCGGGGGTGTTGACGGTGGTCCAGCGCAGGGTGGGCATGGCGCGGCCTTCTCCCGTGGGAAGAAATTGGATACCTCTACTATCCATGTTAGACAGTAGGGGTATCCAATTTCCAGTGCCGAGGTGTCGTCCGGTGGAACGGAGCCGATACCGACGCGAGAGCGGAGCCGAACCCGATGCGCATGTCCGAGCTGAGCCGCCGCAGCGGCGTCTCCGTCACGACGATCAAGTACTACCTCCGGGAGGGCCTGCTCCCGACGGGCCGTCAGACCGCCGCGACCCAGGCCGAGTACGACGAACAGCACCTGCGGCGGCTCCGGCTGATCCGCGCCCTGACCGGGGTGCGCGGCCTCTCGGTGAGCGCGACCCGCGAGGTCCTGGACGCGCTCGGCGAGCACGACGGCGACACCCACCGGCTCCTCGGCCTCGCCCTGGGCACCATCCGGCTGCCCGCAGACACCGCCGAGGACGCCCCCGAGACCGCCGAGGTCGACGCGCTGCTCAAGGAGCTCGGCTGGAAGGTGCACCAGAACGCACCGGCCCGCACCACGCTCGCGGAGACGATCACCTCGCTGCGCTCGCTCGGCGTCCCGCTGGACTGGCACACCCTCCTGCCCTACGCCCGCCTCGCCGAACGCACCGCCACCCTCGACCTCGACCAACTCGACGGCATCGACGACCCGTTGGAGGCCGCCGAGCGCGCCCTGCTGCTGACCGTCCTCCTGGAACCGGCACTGATGGCGCTGCGCCGCATGGCCCAGGAGAACGAGTCCGCACACCGGCACACGCCCTAGGCGATACCGAGTTCGCGCAGCAACTGGGCCGCCGCCTCCTTCCCGGAGGAGAACGCGGCCTCGTGGGAGCCGATCTGGTCCCAGTACTGCTGCTTGGAGTGGAACCAGGAGCCGCAGAGCTTCACCCGCGGGCCCTCGTTGACCGCGTAGATGGTCTGCTGCGCGCTGCGCATCGCCATGTCGATCATCGGGTGCTCGTAGTGGAACCGCCGGATGACGGCCGCCTCGTCGACCTCCAGCGGGTAGTCCAGGGTGACGAAGTAGTCCGTCTCCGACTCGAAGCCGTGCAGCTTGTTCATGTAGTACGCCACATAGGTGCGCGGCTGCCCGTCGACGGTGACCTTGCCGTAGTTCCAGGCCTCCCAGCGGTCCCGGCCGGCCGGCATCACGGACGGGTCGGTGTGCAGGATCACCGTGGAGCCGTTGTAGCGCAGCGGTGCCAGCAGGTCGCGCTGGGCCGGGGTCGGGTTGGCGAGCAGCGCGCGGGTCACGTCGGCGTGGGTGGCGAGCACGGCGTGGTCGAAGCGCTCCTCGCCGTTCGCGGTGCGGATCACGACCCCGCCGGCCTCCTGGCGGACGCCGGTGACCGGCTCCGAGAGCCGCGTCTTCGGGTCGATCGCGGCGAGCACCTTGCGCACGTACGAGATCGACCCCCCTTCCACAGTCCGCCAGTCGACCCGGCGGCCGCCGAGGCCGCTCTCGTCGTGCGCCATGAAGAACGCGATGACCGTGGTGGCCGGCATCTCCCAGATCAGCTCGGCCGGTACCGACCACACCGCGCTGCACAGCAGGATGAAGTAGCCGTACCGGAACTCCTCGCTGTACCCGTTACGGTCCAGGTACTCGCCCATCGGCAGGTCGGTGCGCTTGCGGAAGAAGTCGTGCCGGCCCTCCTGGTGGAACCGCCGTGCCTCCCGCCAGATGGTCTGGAAGTACTCCGGATAGCGGGCCCGGACCTCCTCCTCCGGCAGGTCCATCTCCTCGCTGCCGTACTGCAGACCGTTGCTCAGGTCGAAGAAGTTGAACCCGCTGAGGAGTTGCTTGTCGGCCACCCCCAACTCCTCGAAGAACGCGGAGAGGTTGGGGTAGGCGGGACGGTTGAAGACGACGAACGCGGTGTCGATGCCCAGGACGCGGCCGGCGTCCTCGACCTCCACGGAGTTGGCGTGGCCGCCGAACCGGTCCTCGCGTTCGAACAGGGTGATCTGGGCGTGCTCGCGCAGCGCGTAGGCGGCGGAGAGGCCGGCCACTCCACCGCCGACGACGGCGATGCTGGGCTTGACGGACATCGGTGCTCCTCGGTCTGCAACAGGACAGGCTTCAGCAGGACGGGCTTCAGGCACGGCGGGCTTCATCGGGACGGGCTTCATCGGGACGGGCTTCATCGGGACGGGCTTCATCAGGACAGGACGGTGGTGGTCAGGCCGTCGGTACGGGACCGCTCGCTGGCGACGGCCAGCACGTGCCCCGGGGTCGGGTGGACCAGGTCGAAGTGCCAGTGACGGGCGGCCGACGACCGGGAGTCGTGCACGGCGATACGGGGTGCGGCGGCCGGGTGCGTGAAGACGACGGTGGACAGCTCGCGGCGCAGCCCGGTACCGAGCGCCTTCAGGTACGCCTCCTTGAGCACCCAGTACGCGGCGACCAGCGCCGCCCGCTCCGCCCGCGGCGCCCGCGCCAGCTCGGCCCGCTCGGCCGGGGCGAAGAACCGCGGCAGGTGCGCGAGCGCGTCCGCACCCGCCGGTGACGGCTCGGCGTCGACCCCGCAGGCACGGCCGGCGTCGGTCACCACACATGCGATCAGGCCGTCGGTGTGGGTGACGTTGAACCGCAGCCCGTCGTACGCCGGCTCGGGCTCCGGACGGCCGTCCCCGGTGGTGCGGAACCGCCACGCGCCCGGCGGCCGTCCGGACCGCTCGGCGAGCGCGTGCCGGGCCAGCAGCCGTGCGGCCAGCCGGCGCCGCCGCAGCTCCGGGGAGAGCGCGCGCTCGCAGCGCGCCCGTTCCTCCCCGGAGAGCAGCGCAGTGCCGCCGAGCCGCGCGACGAACGCGTCGGCGGCGGCCTCCGGCAGCAGCCACAGATGACGGTCGGACATGTCAGCGGCGGGCCGCGGCCAGGTCGCCGCGCTCGGCGAGCGGGAACTGCCAGTACGAGAACAGCCGGTTCTCCCGGTGCAGCCGGCGCAGCACCCGCATCACCTCGTCGACCACGGCCGCGTCGGTGACGGTCTCGTGCGGGCGCAGGTGCCGCCGGATCCGCTCCAGCTGGAGCAGCAGCAGGGCACCGCTGGGCAGCGGCTCGTCGAGGGCGGCGGCCGAGTGGACGTACGTGTGCAGGCAGGCGGCGGTGGCGTGCAGCAGGCAGTATTCCTTGGCCAGGTCGAAGAGTTCGGCCGACTGGCCGTACGCACGGCCGAGCTCGGCCCGGAGCCGCGCGGTGCGCTCCCGCAACGAGTCCGCGTGCGCGAGGAGTTCGGCGGCGACGGCGGCCGACCGCTCCAGCCGGCCGTTCTCGTCGCCCTCCCGGGCCAGGGCGCGGAGCCGGGCGAGCGCGGCGGGTGCGGCCCGCAGCGCGTCGTCCTGGCCCCGGCTGAACAGCTCCTGGTCCCAGGGCCGGTACAGCGGCAGTTCCTGGTCGACGCCGAAGAGCACGGCCGCGCGCTCCTCGGCCGCCGCGCTCGGCCCGGCGGCGAGCAGCCCCTCCAGCTGAAGGGCGATGTTCTTCAGGTTCACCACCGTGTTGCCGTCGGCGAAGTTCGCCACCGGCAGGTCGCGCATCATCTTCTGGTGAATGGCGTAGTGCGGGTGGTCCCGGAGGTAGAAGCGGGCCCCGAGGACGACGTTGAGCCGGGCGAACGTCCGCTCCAGCAGCGTCGGCACGAAGTACTTCACCACCGACGACCACACACTGGTCTGCTCCGGTACCACCTGGAGCGCCCGGACCGCGCCCAGACTGACCGCGTCCGCCACCATCAGGTCCGCGAAGCACTCCGTCAACTGCCGCCGCGAGTACGGGATGTCGCTGACGGTACGGCCGAACACCTGCCGTCCCTCGGTGAAGTCGAGCGTCACCCTGAGGCCCGTGTCGACCGCCGACAGCGCGATCCCGCTGATCAGCGCCCGCGCCGTCTGCGACGTCTTGAGCGCGATCTCCAGCCCCTGCCCCTCCCGGCCGAGCAGCGCCGAGTCGGGCACGAAGACGCGGTCCAGCCGGAAGCCGCTCATGTCCAGACCGCGCAGCCCGTGCATCCGTTCCCGCGGCAGCTCGTCCACCGCACCGGCGGGCGTACGCCGCTTGTCCAGCACGAACACGGAGTAGCCGGCCGGGCCGCCGCGCGGATCGGTGCGGGCGTGGATGCTCAGGCCGTCGGCGACCCGGCCGTTGCCGATCAGCCACTTCTCGCCGGTGAGCAGGTATCCGCCCTCGGTCTTCTCGGCGGTCATCTCGTTGGCGGTGAGATCGCTGCCGTGGTTGCGTTCCGACAGGCCCCAGGCGTAGCGGGTGCCCTGCTGGATCGCCCGGACGAGGGCCCGCTTCTGCGCGTCGGTGCCGGCCACCCAGGCCGGCATGAAGCTGAGGCTGGTGATGATGAACGCGGTGGCGGTGGTCGGGTCGCGGCGGGCGATCAGCCGCATCAGATTGAAACCGACCTCCACGTCGCCGGCCTTGCCGCCCTGGGCCAGCGGCAGGGAGTGGTCGAGGGCGCCCCAGCGCTGGAGCAGGTTGACGAACTCGTAGGGGTAGTCCTCCCGTTCGTCGTACTCCAGGACTTTGGCGTACGGCATCCGGCTCGCGGGGTCGTGTGGATCGCCGAGATGGTTCTCCAGCCGGACCGCGAGTTCTGTGAGGTCCTTCTTCGGCACGGGGGTCTCCGACGGTCAGGCCAAGTGGACAGGGAGGGCGCTGAAGAGCTGGTCGTGGTCGTGGAGGTCGGTGGTGATGTCCAGCGCGGGTAGCTGGGCGTCACCCGCTCGGCGGAGGTCGGTGCCGGTCGCTCTCGCGAGGAGGTGGGCGAGGGTGGCTCGCAGCCAGCCTTTGGTGAAGAAGGGGTTGTGCTCGTTGGCCCACCAGAGGTGTAGGCAGCAGGCGGCCGCATGGAGCCAGGTGAAGCGTTCGGCAATGTCTATGAGGCCGGTGTCCCGGTCGGCGTTCGCCAGGTCCGCCGGGAGGCTGCCGACGGCTGTGACGAGTTGTGTGACGAGTTCGGCGGTGGGGTGGTCCGCTGCGGCTGTGAGTCTGGTGAGGGCTTCGGGGGCGGTGAGGGGGAGTGCGGTGGTCACCGGGTCGTAGCCGCGGGCGTTGAGGTCGAGACGGTCGGGGGCGTATGGGGGGAGCGGCTGACTGAGGTCGAAGATGGCGCGGATGTGTTGTTCGGCTGCGGGTGCGTGGGGGCTGGTCGCGCCCCGCGGCGGAGCCGCTGATTGATTCAGCCCCGCGCCCCTAAAAGAAAGGGTCTGTTGCAGCTGGCTTGCGAACGAGCGGAGGTTTGCCAGGGGACTGGTGTCCACCACTCGTACGACTGCGGCGTCCCGTTGGAGCTTCTGGAACAAGCCGTCTCGGAGCACCGCTCTCGATGCCAGCACCCCACCACAGCGGCGTAGCAGTTCGTCCGTGCTCTCCGCCACGGCGTGCTTCGCCGCGCAGCCCCAGACGCTGATGGCCTCGGGGACCACGTGGATGCCCCTCGACGCCGCCAGCGCCGTGGCGTCCGCCGCCAGTAGAGCCGCCGATGCGATCGCCAACTCCCGCCTGGGATAAGGGGATCGCAGAACCGTCGTCCGGCCCACCCTGCGGTCCGCCGCGAAGTCCAGGGTCTGGCGGAGTGCCGTGTCGGCGATGCCCAGGCTGCCCGCCATGCTCATCACGCGAACCACCTGCTGAGCCTTCATCACCGACTCCAGCGCCTCGCCCTCCCGGCCCACCAGAGCCTCGCGCGGGACCGGGAAGCGGTCGAAGGCGAGATCGGCGAAGTCGATGCCGCGCATGCCGGCGGCCGGGACCAGCGGGCCGCGGTCCAGGCCGGTGCCGGTGGTGAGGTCGACGAAGACCGCGGAGTAGGCGGCGGGGCCGCGCTCGCCGGTCTTGGCGACCACGTAGGCCGCCTCGCAGCGGTGGCCGAGGCCGACCAGCCACTTCTCGCCCGTCAATTCCCAGCCCTCGGCGGTCGGTTCGAGACGGGCCGTGTTCGCCAGCAGGTCGCTGCCGTGCCGCGCCTCGGAGAGGGCGAAGCCGATCGCGCCGCCCTCGGTGAGGATCTCCGCCGCCCGCTTCCGCTGCTCGGGCGAGCCGTGCAGGGCGAGGCAGGTGGCCGCGGTGATGCCGAACATCGTGCCCGGCATCACGTTGAGGTCCCGGCGGGCGGCCGTGCGCACCAGCAGCATGCTGCGGTCGAAGGACTCGAAGCGGCCGCCCCACTCGCGCGGCAGGTAGTTGAGGTGGAAGCCGCCCTGGCGGAGCTTCGTGCACAACTCCTCGGGAAAGGCGTCCTGTTCGTCCCTGGCGACCGCAGCCGCGAAGCCGTACGGATTGAGCGGGTCGTACGGGTCGCCGAGCAGGCGTTCCAGTTCGTCGGGGGTCATCGGGCGCCCTCCAGCGCGGGGGACTCCAGCGGGACGGGGCGGTAGTCCGCCGCCGACGGCGGGATGCGGACGCCCGCGACGCGCAGCTGGGCCAGACGGGTGTGGAAGGCCGCGCCGCGCATCAGGTGGTGGGCGACGTCGGCCACACGGCGGTTGCCGGGGGCCTTGAGGTAGCTGGCGGTCACCCAGTCGTTGAAGGCGCCCATCGCCGGGCCGCACCACACCTGGTAGTCCAGGACGCGGTCCGGGTCGCCGGTAGTGGACCAGCGCGAGGCCATGCCCAGGTACCAGCGGAAGACCAGCGCCATCCGCCGCTTGGGACTGCCGACGGCGCGGGCCAGCTGCTCGGGGTCGCGGCGGGTGAAGTAGCCGACGCACTCCTGCCAGACGTCCTCCAGCGGACGGCGGAAGACCTGCGTCTCCAACTTGGTGCGCTCGGCCGCCGGGAGGGTCTCCAGGCCGTCGTACGACTGGTACAGCTCGTACAGGCGCTTGGCGCGCATCGGGAACAGGGTGCCCTTCTTCAGCACCTGCAGTTCCACGCCCATCTCGAACATGTCGGCAGCCGGTGCCATCTCGCAGTCCGCGATACCGGCGTCGGCGAGCAGCGCCTTGGTGGCCTTCGACGAGCCGGACTCCACGCAGGACTGGTTGACCGAACCGGTCACGACGTACGCGGCGCCCATCGTGAAGGCACCCGCGACCGAGGCCGGGCAGCCCAGGCCGCCGGCCGCGCCCACCCGGATGGGGACCGGGTAGCGGTGCTCGTGCTGGACCGTGTCGCGCAGCCGCAGGATCGTCGGGAGGAGCGCGGGGAGCGGGCGGCGGTCGGTGTGGCCGCCGGAGTCGCCCTCGACCGTGATGTCGTCGGCCATCGGCACGTACTTGGCCAGGTCGGCCTGTTCGGCGGTGATCAGGCCCTGCTGGAGCAGGGTGGTGATCAGCGCGGCGGGCGCGGGGCGCATGAAGCGCTCGGCGGTCTCCGGGCGGGAGATCTTCGCGATGAGCCGGTGGTCCGACACCACGGCGCCGGACTGCGGCTCGCGGCGCAGGCCGGTCAGGCGGTAGCGCACCACGTGCGGGCTGAGGCTCATGAAGGCCGACGCCTCCACGCACCGCACCCCGTGCCGCAGGAACAGCTCCACGGCCTCGCGCTCCAGGCGCTCCTCGCTCGGGCTGTGGATCAGGTTGACGGCGTAGGGAAGGCCGGGGATCTCCCGCGCGAAGCGGGTGAGTGCCTTCTCGATGGTCTCCGGGAGCAGCCCGGCCGCGCCGTAGGAGGCGAGGAAGCCCTCGCGGGCCAGCGCGATCACCATGTCGGCGGAGGCGATGCCGCCGGCCATCGCGCCGGCCATGTAGGCGTGCCGGACGCCGTGCGCGGCCAGGAAGGCCGGCGAGCCGAGGACGTGGGGCGGGACGGGAGCGGCGGCGGCCAGGAGCGGGAGGCCCTGCGGGCCCGCCGAGGCGGTTCCGCCGGCCGCCGCCCCGATGCCGTGCGGGGTGCGGACCACGAAGCAGGGGCGGTCGAGGTCGGCCAGGGCCTCGTAGATGCCCGCCGGGTCGGTGTGCGGGGCGCTCGCTCCCTGCCAGCGCAGCGGAGTGGGCTGGGCGTGCATGACTCGGACGTCTCCTCGAAGCATCAGGCGTGGGTGTCGTCGGGACGGACCTCGATGGCCACGTCGGTGAGTTCGTAGATGCGCAGGCCCGGCTTCCACAGGTCGGCGTCGGCGACCACGACCAGCCGGTCGCCGTCCCGGCGGACCTCCTTGACGTGCACGTCGAAGCTGAGCTCGCCGTCGTGGCGCAGGATCTGGCCCCGGTACTTCCAGCTCATGGCGACGCCGGTGCCGAGCGCGAACCGGGGGCGCTCGATGCCCTCCGCCAGGCCCCGCTCCAGCACGTACAGGCGCAGCGCCTGCAGGATCGCCTCCACACCGAGCGAGCCGGGCATCACCGGGTCGCGGTGGAAGTGGCAGTCGAAGTACCACTCGTCGGGCCGGATCGCGCGGTGCCCGTGGAGGTACCCCTTGCCGTGCCGGCCGCCGTCCTCGACCAGGTCGACGTGGTCGACGAGGTGGAAGTGACCGGCGGGAAGGCGGAGGTCGCCGCTGAACTGCGGTGCGTCGTCGGACAGTTCGATGCGGCGGACGTTCTCCGGCTTCGCCTGCTCGATCCAGGGCGCGACGTACGTCCCGCTGTCCAGGCCCGCCTGGTTGGCGAGCGCGGCCTCGCTGAAGTAGCCGAAGAGCGACTCGCCGGTGTAGAACACCTCGCCGTCGGCGGAGAGTTCGTAGCGGAAGTTCTGCAGTACCGCGCCAGAGACCGCGCTGGTCATCAGGAGCGTGGAGTGGTGCCGGATCGTCCTGCCGCGCAGGTCCACGTCCTTGACGAGGGTGGCCGTGCCGTCCAGGTTGCGGATGGAGTATTCGGTCTCCGGCTGCTTGAGGGTGGCGCCCAGGTAGTAGCCGAGCAGGATCGCCGCCTGCAACGACGTCTCCATGTAGACGCAGTTGGGCATGTGCGGGTGGGAGTTCTCGCCGTAGTACCAGGAGTCGGCGGGGGAGTCGTACTCCGTGACCATCTCGGCGCCCGGCCTCAACTCACCGCGGACGCCCTTGAGTCGCATGATGCGGTCGACGAACTGGAAGTCCCCGTTGGGGATGTACGGCGCCCGGCTGTCGCGGTAGACGTCGAACTCCGGGCCCATCGCCGTACCCAGGTCGCCCTTCGCGGCGTGTGCCAGGTGCAGTTCGTTGATCATCGCGGGCTCGCCGGAGCGGTTGCGGCGGCCCAGGAACTCCGGGACACCGCCGAGCGGCGGACGGTACGCGGTGCCGTCCTTCTCCCGGACCTGGATGCCGAAGTTCCGCATCCGGATCACCGGCTTGTCGCCGAGGTACACCAGGACGTCCGCGACCACGGACGGCCGCGGCAGCAGCGTCAGCTCCATGACCTCGATCTCGTACCGGATCTCCCGGTGCTCCGGGGTGATCTGGCCGCGTACCTGCACCTCGGTCTCCAGGCCGATGATGGTCTGGAAGCGGGCGTCCGGCAGGACCAGGTGCATGCCCTGGTGGAGGAGGTAGGCCTGGAGGGTCTGCACCGCGCCCTCCGCGACCATCGAGCCGGCCAGCACCGGGTCGTCCGGGAAGTGGCACTCGAAGTACCAGGCGTCCGGCTCCAGGCGCTTGTACGCGGTGATCGCCCCGAGCCCGCGCGGCCCGCCGGTACGGTCGATGCGGATCTCGTCGACCATGCGGAGCCGGGCGTCGGGCAGCCGCAGCGCCGGGTTGAGGCCGGGGTCCTGGGCGTGGTGCGGTCCGAAGACCTCGCCGGGCTTCCCCTCGGCGAGCAACTCCAGTTCGGCGGCGGTGAGATGGTTCCGGTCGGTGTCCGCCAGCGGCTTGAACCAGGTCCTCGTCAGCGCCGCCCGCCGCTGCCTCTCTTTCTCCGTGACGACCACACCGAGCGGGGTGGCCAGTTCCGCCGCGGAGAAGAACCCGGCGCAGGCGTCCTTGAGTTCGAGGATCAGCTCGCCGTCGGCGTAGCAGAGGTAGCTGAAGAAGAAGAGGGTCGTGTCGCCCTGGCGGACGAACCGGTTGATGGAGATGTCGTAGCGCAGGGTCTGCCCGGTGCGCGGCAGGTCGCCGTGGAAGACCAGCTTGCTGTCGAGCAGCCGGTAGACGCGTTCGCCCTTGTTGCGGAAGTCGATGCCCAGGTAGCTGATCAGGAGGAGGTCGCACTGGCCGGCCTCGATGGCGACGGCCGGCGGCACTCCGCCGTCCACCGCGTACCAGGCGTCCTCGGGCACGTCGTACTCGGTGCGGATGAAGGACGGCTCGTACACCCCGGTCTCGGCCTGGAGGGCGGTGACACGGGTGACGAAGTGGTACGGCGGTGCGGGCAGCCGGACGCGCTTGGCATAGCCGTCGATCTCGGCGAACTCGGGGCCGAAGACGTCGGTGAGGCGGCCGGTGGCGAAGGCGAGGAGTTGCTGCTCGTCCCAGATGACGCCCGGGGTGCGCGGGGAGTGGATGGTGGCGGGCGGAAGGGCAGGGGGCTCGGCGGGGGGCAGTACGGCCGTGGGTTCGACGACCACGGGCTCGACGGTCACCGGTCCGTCGACCACGGGCCCGGCGGGCAAGGGCGATGCCGGGACCGGCGCACCGGTGTCCAGCAGGGCCTCCATCCGGTTGAGGGTGTGCTCCTGGAGGACCCGCTGGGTCTCCATGACCACCGAGTGCGTGGCCACCATCTGCTGCCGTAGGTCACGGAGCAGGTCGGCGGCGGACCCGCCGGGCGCGGCAGTCGGCTGCTCGGCCGTGGCCGGGCGCGGCCGGGGTGTCCCGGGCCGTACGGCCTCCTCGGGCTGTTCCGGCTGTTCCGTCCACGGCATGGACGCGAGGGGTTCGCCGTCGAAGGTGATGACCTCGGTGTCTTCGAGTGTCGGGTCGGCGGGCATCAGGTCGGTTACCTCCAGCGAGACGGCGGCCACGGGGGCCGGCCGCGCGTCCTCGGCGTCGACGGGGGCGGCCACCGGTGCCGGTACGGCCGTACGGACGGACGGCGCGCGTTCTTCCGCACGGGCGCCGTGGGCAGGGGCGGGGGCCGGGACGGGCAGGGCGGGCGGCGTATGCCCCGCGATCCCGGCCGGGATGGACGGGCCGCCGCCGACCGGCACCCGCAGCAGCGGGGCGCGCCCGGCGGCCACCGGGTCCGGGCCGAGCAGACCCGCCAGGTCGAGCGGCAGGCCGTGGGCGACCAGCCGGGCGGCGAGCTGGGCCACCGAGCGGGCGGCCGGCACGCCCCGGCGGTCCACCGGCATCGCCACGTGCGCGGCGTCGCCGAGGGTGTCGTGCACCCAGCGCGTGCAGGTGGCCCCGGGGCCGGTCTCGACGAAGTAGCGGAACCCCCGGTCGTAGGCGGTCCGCACGAGCCTCGGGAAGTCGATGGTGGAGCGCAGGGTCCGGGCGATGCGCCGGGCCACCTCCGTGGAGTCGAGGTCGCCGACGGGCTCGTAGTCGTAGGCGCTGAACAGTTCGAGGCCGCCCACGGAGCCCGTCGGATGGTCGTTGAGCTCGGCCAGGCCGGCCAGTTCGCCGTCCACGACCGGGCAGTGCATCACCGACCCGACGGGGGAGCGGGCCGAGGGGCAGCCCAACTCCTCGATGAGCGCCCGGCACTGGGCCGGGTCGCCCGCGACGACCGCCTCGGTGGGGGTGTTGACGTGGGTGAGGAAGACCCGGTCGTGGCGGGTGAGGGCCTCGGTGACGCGGTCCGCCGACTCCAGGAGGACGAAGCTGCCCCACACGGCCTCGTCCGGGGTGTCCTCGGGCAGGTTCCACAGCTCGCGGACCGTGCGCCGGGGGCCGGTCAGCCGGTCCCGGAACAGCGGGGTGGCGCTGATCCGGTCGTCGCGGCGGGCCGAGCGCCGCCAGCCGCCGGTGGCGAACAGCATGCTGGACTCGCCGAGGCTGTAGCCGAACGCGCCGTGCGCCGTGACGCCCAGCAGCCGGCGGACCAGGTCCGTGTAGAGGATCGCGAAGGTGGTGCCGGTGGCGAGCATGAACGGGATGTCCTCGCCTAGTTCGCCCTCGAGACGCATCAGGTCACGGCGTTCCGGGGCGGTCTGGGTCCGCGGGTAGAGCTGGGCGGCACGGAACATCCGGTCCGGGTCGCCCGCCTCCGACTCGAAGCCGCCGAGGAGGGACGGGAAGACCCGGAACAGGTCGCGGCCGAGCCCCGGATAGGAGTTGAAGGCGCCCGGGTACACCAGGGCGACCTTGCCGTCCGGCCCGATCGGCCGCGGTGCGAAGCAACTGCCCGCCGGAGTGGTCCACTCCTCGCCCGCGGCGTTGGCGTCACGCAGGCTGCGGGCGGCCGACTCCAGCTGCTGGAGCAGCTGTTCGCGGTCCCGGCCGACCAGCACCACCCGCAGGGCACTGCCCGGCAGCCGCTCGGCGGCGGCCCGGCCCAGGCGGTAGGGGTCGGCGCCCGCGCCCAGCAGCTCCGTGTGGCGCGCGACCTCGGCCAGCAGTCCGTCGATGTCCGCCGCGCCCAGCGGCAGCAGCGGCGGAGCGCCGGCCCGCCGCCAGTCGGCGGGGACGACGTCGCCGCGGGTGGCCTCGGCGGACAGCACCAGGTGGCCGTGGGCGCCGTCGGACCCGATGACGTTCACGGCGGCGTACCTGCGCCGCGCGTTGTCGGTGCGCAGCCAGGGCCGGGACGCGTCCGGCACGTGCAGCGCCGACGCCGCGAACCGCTCCGCCAGCTCCGGCGCGGGCCTGCGCCAGCCCGGCACGCCGGGAAGGTAGCCGTGGTGCAGGCAGAGCACCGCCCGCAACAGGCCGGCCAGCGCGGACGCGCCCACCGTGTCGCCGACCTGCGCCTTGGCGCTGCCGAGGGCCACGGCGCCCGAACCGGCAGGGTAGACCCGCGCCAGGGCGTCCACCTCGGCCGCGTCCCGCACCGCCGTACCGCCCGCGTGCGCCTCCACGTAGCCGACCTCGCCGGGGGCGATCCCGGCGGCGGCCAGCGCCTGCTCCGCGGCCTGGGCCAGGGCGTCCGCGTCTGCCTCCGGAAGCAGGCCGTCGACCGGAGCCGAGTGCCGTACGGCGATCGAGTCGACCCGCGCATAGGTCCGCCGGGCTCGCCCGGCCTCCGGGCGGGTCACCACGACGGCGCCCGCGCCCTCGCCGATCCGGACGCCGCGCTGTCCGTCACCGAAGGTCAGGCCCGCGCCCGCGACCGGTGCCGTGCCGCGCAGCAGCAGGCTCTCCGGCGAGCCGGCCAGGTCGACCGCGCCGACCAGGACGGCCTCCACGGTCTCGTCGAGGAGCAGGAGCCGGGCGATCTGGAGGGCCTCGGCGGTGCCGGCCGCGTCGGAGGAGACGGTGAACGACGGGCCGGTCAGGTTCCACAGGGACGAGATGCGGCTGGCCATGA
This sequence comes from Streptomyces sp. NPDC058464, assembly GCF_042721035.1. Classification (NCBI taxonomy): domain Bacteria; kingdom Bacillati; phylum Actinomycetota; class Actinomycetes; order Kitasatosporales; family Streptomycetaceae; genus Streptomyces; species Streptomyces sp. NPDC058464. The sequence goes on along the minus strand of NZ_JBHXMA010000001.1, from coordinate 151,905 downwards.
TGTTGCCGATGTAGCTGAGCACCTCGTTGGCGACGATCGGCCGGTGGATCGCCTCCCGGGCTGCCTGCGCGAGGCCGCCGGGCAGCTCCAACCCGGCCTCGGCGTAGGCCCGTTGCAGGAAGTCGCCGATGCCGTGCCGGGCCAGGTGCAGATGGGCGCTGGGCTCGATCTCCATCGCCACCACGACCGCGATCCGGCGCGCCTCGGGCCCCTTCGCGCCCGGCGGCACGGTCCGGTCGTACCCGGCGTCGCGCAGCGCCTCGTCGGCGACCTTGGACATCAGGGCGTGCTGGAGGTTGTAGTTGCGCAGGTCGGCCGGGGGGATGCGGTGGTCGGCCGGGTCCATCTCGATCCGGTCGACGAAACCGCCCTCGGGCAGCCGCGCCCGCTCCAGTCCGGCCCGCTCCAGGGTGCCGCCCGCGGTCTCCTCCAGGCCGCGCCAGCGGTGCTCGGGCAGCGGCCGGAAGGCGTCGGTGCCGTCGTGCAGGGCGCGTTCGAAGGCGGCGGCCGAGTCGAGGGTGCCGAAGTGGGCGCCGAGGCCCACGATGTCGAGGGCGGGCGGGACGGCGGGCTCCGACTCCCCTTCGTCCGTGGCCTGTTGGGAGAGGACGACATGGGCGTTCGTACCGCCGAAGCCGAACGCGGAGACGGCGGCCCGGCGCGGTCCCGGCCGCCCGTCCGGCCAGGAGCGGGCCTCGCGGACCAACGGCAGGGCCTCCGTGAGGGGTTGGCCGATCCCGATGGTCGGCGGCAGTTCGCCGTGGCCCATCGCCAGGATCACCTTCAGCAGACTGCTCAGGCCCGCCACGGTGAGCAGATGACCGAGGTTGCCCTTCACCGAGCCCAGCGGTGGCACCGTGCCGCCGCGCGCGCCGAACCAGGCGGCCACCGACTCGGCCTCCGTGCCGTCGCCGACCGGCGTGCCGGTGGCGTGGCACTCCAGGTAGTCGACCTCTTCGGGACCGAACCCGGCCCGGGCGTAGGCGAGTTCGTACGAGGAGCGCTGACCGGACGGGTTGGGGACCAGCAGATGGCGGCCGGCGCCGTCGTTGGACAGGCCGATGCCGTCGACGACCGCGTGGATCCGGTCGCCGTCCGCCAGCGCGTCCGCGAGCCGCCGGACCGCGACCATGCCCGCGCCCTGGCCGGTGAGGATGCCGGTGGAGCGGGCGTCGAAGGGCTGGCTGATCCCGTTCTCCGGATAGGCGTGCAGGTCGGAGAAGGAGAGGTGGATGAGGGTCGGGTCGGGGGCGCAGACCCCGCCCGCCAGCACCAGATCGGCCTGGCCCGCCGCCAGGTGGTCGCAGGCCAGCTGCAACGCGTACAGGGCCGAGGAGCAGGCGGCATCCAGGGCGTAGCGGGGGCCGCCGAGGCCGAGGGCGGCGGCCGCGAGCCGGGCGGGCGCGCCGCTCACCCGGGCGTCCGCCGGGTGGACGGCGGCCGGGTCGAGGAGCGCGGCCGATGCCGGCGCCGGGTGCCCGCCGCGTCGTACCCCGTCCAGGACCGCTTCGTGGACCAGGGGCAGGCTGATGCGGGCCGAGGCAGGGGTGGGGAAGGAGTAGTCGCCGACCACCAGGCCGGTGCGGGCGAGGAGTTCTGGGCGGTCCGCGTGCCCGCTGTCGCGCAGGGCCTCGCGGGCGGTGTGCAGGGACCAGTGGAAGACGCGGTCCAGGCGGGTCAGGTCCTCCGGGCGGAGCCGGTAGCCGGTCGGGTCGAAGGAGAAATCCGTGACGAAGCCGCCGCGCACACAGGTGATGGCGTGCTCCGGGTCCGCGACACGGGGGTCGGGGGCCGGGCCGAAGACGTCCGGGCCGCCCTCGGTGCGGCTGTCGACGCCGTCGCGCAGGTTCCTCCAGAACGCGTCGGGAGTCTCCGCCCCGGGGAACAGGCAGGAGATGCCGACGATCGCGTACTTGCTCATAGCGCTGTTTCCTCCAGGAGGCCGGCCCGGCGGGCGGTGACACAGGTCCGCCCGCCGGGACCGGCGGTCCACAGGTCGGCGTCGGCTCAGCGGCGGGCGAACGAGGCGGCCAGCTGCGGGGTGGACACCAGCGACACACCCGTGAGCCGGATCAGCACCCGCCCGTCGGGAGCGCAGGCCGTCACGGTGAGCGTCGTGCCGGTGCCGTTGGCCCGGTCCGGCTCGACCACGACCAGGAACGGTTCGCCGTCGGGCAGCGCCTCGAACAGCTCGGCCCGGGCCACCCCGACCGGCAGCGTCGCCGTGTCACGGTTGGCCCGCATCCACACCAGCGCGGCCTGGAGCAGCAGGTCGGCGGTGCCGGGCGCGTACCGCGCGGACCCGAACGCCCCGCCCGCGGGCCGGTGTTCGGCCAGCGAGCACTCCAGGACCAGCCGCGCCTCGGCCGACTCCAGCACCCGGCGCAGCCCGCGCAACGACGGACCGTGGAACAGCGTGCCGTCGGCGTAGAAGACCTGCGCGTCGCTGCCGCCGCCCGGCGCGGGCAGCCCGGCGACCCGGGGGGCCGGCGTTGCATGGGCGCCGAACAGCAGCCGTGCCGCGTACCGCGGCCGTACGGTCCCGTCCGCGCCGACCGAGCGGATCGCCACGTCGGCCTCGGTGCCGTCCGGCACCGGGTCGGCCGTCAGCTGGAAACGCCCGGCGTCGGCCTCGCCGTCGAAGACGACGCCCTTGTGCACCGCGAAGTCCCGGACCTCGGCGACCTCGGCGCCGGTCAGCCGCTCGACCGAGCCGACCGCCCAGCCCAGCGCAGCCGTGGCCGGCAGCACCGGCGCGTCCCCGATCACGTGGTCGGCGACCAGCGGTTCACCGGCCAGCGCGGACAGGTCCCGCTCCAGGACGACGGGCGCCGTCGGCGCGGTGCGCTCGGGCGCCGACAGGGGCGTGGTCGGACCGAGCACGACGACCGTGTCACCGGCCCGCTCGGGCGCGAACTGCCCGGCGAACAGCCGCGTTCCGGTCTCCTCCGGGATCAGCGCGATGCCGCGCTCCTCGAAGACCGCCTTGATCTGCGGCGAGACCATCCCGCTGTCCCAGGCACCCCAGTTGAGCGAAGTGACATGCGCCTGCGGGTGGTTGACGCGGAAGGCACCTGCCCAGGCGTTGAGCACCTCGTTGGCCATCGCGTAGTCCGACTGGCCCCGGTTGCCGAAGAAGCCGGCCACCGACGAGAACAGTAGGACGTGGCGCAGCCGTTCGGCGGGCAGTGCGGCCACCACCGAGCGCAGGCCGCCCAGTTTGACGGCGAAGACCCGCTCGATCTCGGCGGCCTTCTTCGCGGCGATCAACTGGTCCGCGAGCACACCCGCGCCGTGCACCAGACCCGTGATCCGCTCCCGGTACGGCGCGAGGACGGCGGCGGTCGCGGCCGCGTCGGTGATGTCCACGGCCAGGTACTCGGCCTCGGCGCCGGCCGCGCGGATCTCGGCCAGGGTCTGCCGGACCTCCCGCTCGCCGACGACCGACCGGTAGAGCTGCTCGACCCGCTTCGGGGTGGGCTTCTCACCGGCCGCCTTGAGCTGCTCGACGGCCGCCGCCTTCAGGGCGCCCGCATCGGTCAGCCCGTTCGCCCACGCCGGCTCGGCACCGAGCGCGGTACGGCCGAGGAGCAGCAGGCCCGGCCGGTGCGCGGCCGCCAGGGCCACGGCACAGCGGGCGGTGATGCCGCGGCCGCCGCCGGTGACCACCAGGAGGTCGTCGGCGGAGAGCGGGACGCCGGTCGGGGTGGTGGCCGGGGTGGTGGCCGGGTCCGTGGCCGCCTCGGCGAGCGTCAGCGCGACCCGCCTGGCCCCGTCACGGCCCACCTGCACCGGGCCCCTCCCGGCGTCGTACAGCTCCTCCAGAACCAGGCCGGCCGCGCCGTCTGCGTCCAGCCCCGGAGCCAGGTCCACAGCGCGGCAGAACAGCTCCGGCGCCTCCACGGCGAGGGTCTTCACCAGACCGCCCACTCCGCCGGCGGGGGCCGCGTCCTCGGCGACACCGGTGAGCCCGAAGGCGCCGTCGAGCCGGGTGACGGTCACGAAGGCGGCACGGTGGCCGGTCGCGGCGGCCGCGGTGAGCGGGGCGACCAGGTGCCGGGCGGTGAGCAGGGTGTGCGCGAGGCGGCGGACGCCCTCGGCCCACGGGAGCCCGTCGGCGGCCGCGAACGTGACGGCCAGATGGAGCGGATCGGCACCCAACTCATCGACCCTGGCCGCGAGTTCGGTCGCGCCCCAGCCGGTCAGCGGCAGGTCGGCGACCCCGGCGACGCGCTGCGGGACACCGGGCAGCCGCAGCAGGCGCACCAGCCAGCCGTTCCCCGCGAGCCGCGCGGCGACGGCCTGCGCGACCTCACTGCCGTCGTCCACGACCAGCGCCGTCGCCCCCTGCGGGTAGGCGCCGACCAGCCGGTCCGGGACCGGCAGGTCCAGCAGGGCGGCGTGGCCGCGGCCGATCGGGGAGGGGGCCGGGGCGGTGGCAGCGGCTGTGGCGGCGGTGGTGGCCGTGGTGGGCGGCCGGGTGGCCGCCGCGGGGGCGGGCCCCGCATCCGCGCTGCCGGAGAGCCCGGTCACGAAGCCCACGATGTCGCCCAGCGTGCGCAGTTCGGCGAGTTGTTCGGGTCCGACGGGGGTGGGGCTGGGGAATTGTTCCTGGAGGACGCCCATGATTTCGACGCGTTTGATGGAGTCGATGCCGAGGTCGGCTTCGACGTCCATGGTGAGGTCGAGCATGTCGGCGGGGTAGCCGGTCTTCTGCGCCACGACACCGAGCAGCGCCGCCGTCACGGCCTCGGTGCTGAAGGCGATGCCGGGGACGGACGTCTCGGCCGGCGCCGCGGCGCTCGCACCGCCGAGGCTGAGCACGAAGCCGACGATCTCGCTCAACGTGCGCAGTTCGGCGAGTTGTTCGGGGCCGACGGGGGTGGGGCTGGGGAACTGTTCCTGGAGGACGCCCATGATCTCGACGCGCTTGATGGAGTCGATGCCCAAGTCCGCCTCCACGTCCATGTCGAGTTCGAGCATCTCCGCCGGGTAACCGGTCTTCTGCGACACGACGTCGAGCAGGGCCGCAGCCACATCGTCGGCGGAGGCCCCGGCCGTGGGCACGGGGGCAGCGGGGGCGGGGTCGGGCGCGACAGGGGCAGGCGTCGGGGCCGGCGGCGCGGGCGGGAGCGGCGCGGCGGACGCGGCCGGAGCCTGGGGGAGCGCCACCGGGGCGGGGGGCGCCTGCACGGGCACGGCGGGCGCGGCGGGCAGGGAGGGTACGGCGACCGGGGCGGGGGCCTGCGGTGCGGTGGGCGTGCCGGTCCGGCCGAACTCCATCGACGCCAGGTCCCGCAGGATCTCGTTGGCCCGCAGATGCGTACGCCCGATGGCCAGCCCGTGCTCCTTCACGGAGGCCACACCCGGGATCACGTCGTCCACGCGGCCCTGTTCGTCGGCCCGCTCCAGCAGGCCCATCATGCGCTGGGCGCTGCTGAGCTGCCCGTTGAGGTAGTCGTCGTGCAGCGCCAGGTGGTCGGCGATCAGCTCGGAGAGCCGGTCGTCGGCGGGGTCGGGTACCGGGGCGGGGTGCGCTTCTTCCACGAGCTCGCTCTCCAGGAGGTCTGCGGGGCGGGACAGGGGCAGGGCGGGGGCGGGCCGCCGTGCCACGGCCGCCTCGGCCACCGGCACCGGGTGCTGCATGGTCGCCTCGACGACCGGCAGGGGGGCTTCCGCGGCGGACCCGGCGACCGGCACCGGCGCAGCAGCGGTGGCCGGGGTGGCGGTGGCCAGGGTGGCCGTGATGGGGCCGGCCGCGGCGGCAACCGCCGGCGTGTGCGCTGCCACGGGTGCGGCGGCCGTCGGCAGCGCCACCCGGTACCCGTTCTCCAGTGCCTCGCGGTACGCGGTCCGGCGTGCCTCGGGTACATGGTTGATGCCGTTCAGGGGCACCGTCATCCCCTTGACCGGCTCGACGTCCGGCACCTCCGCGACATAGGCGTCGGCGGTCGCCAACGGGAGTCCCAGTACGGCCAGTTGGGCCACGGCCCGCTTCAGGGTGAGGTCGGCGTCGCCGCCGCTGCCCGGGTCCAGCTGCACCGCGACGTGCTCGCGCTCCCCGAGGATCCGGTCCACCAGCCGGGTCAGCACGCCCTTCGGCCCGAACTCCACGAACGTGCGGAAGCCCGCCGCGTACATCTCCTCGACCCGGTCGGCGAACTCGACCGGCTTGACCAGCTGGTCCACCAGGGTCCGCCGGTTGGCGTCGGCGTCCGAACCGTAGGCCGCGCCCGGCGAGTTGGCGAACACCGGACGGTCCGGCTCGCCGACGGCCGCGTCCGCGACCGCGCGCCCGAACTCCGTCACCGCGTGCGCCACGAACGGCGTGTGGAAGGCCGCCGACACCGGCAGCCGAACCGCCCGTACCCCGGCCGCCTCCGCCTCCGTCACGAACCGCTCCACCGCCTCGGTGGCACCGCCGACCACGATCTGGTCGGCCGCGTTGCGGTTGCAGATCATCAGGTCGCCGAACTGCGCGAGCAGTTCGGCCACCCGCTCCTCGGTGGCGGTGACGGCCGCCATCGCCCCGGCGTCCGCGTCGCCCTGCGGGGCCATCGCCGCACCGCGGGCCCGGGCCAGCGTGAAGTAGGTGTCGTCGTCGATCGCGCCGGCCGCCCACAGCGCGGCCAGTTCGCCGAAACTGTGCCCGAGGAACCCGTCTGCCGCGAAGCCGAGTCCGGTGAGGTACCGGTACTGCCCGGCAGCCAGGGCGCCGATCGCGGGCTGCGCGTACTCGGTGCGGCGCAGCTCGGTCTCCTGGGCCGCGCGGGTCACCTCGTCGAAGGCGGGCGGCGGGAACGCCACCCGGGACAGCGGGAGTTCCTGGTCGCCGAAGGCCGCGTTGGCCCGGTCGAAGGCCGCCCGCAGCGGCGGCAGCGCGAGCACCGCGGTCCGCCCGGGTTCGACGTACTGGCTGCCCTGACCCGCGAAGAGCGCGCCGACCCTGCCGAGGTCGGCCCCGGAGCGGCGGAAGTAGATGCCCTTGGGGTGCGACCAGGCCTCGGCGTCCGGCTCGGCCCGCAGCCGCTCGGCGGCCAGAGCGCGCAGCTCGGCGAGTTCGGCAGCCGAGCGGGCGACCAGGGCGAGCCGGGGGTGGCCGTGCGGAGCCCGGTCGGTGCGGGGCTCGGCCGAGCCGCCCACCGCCCTCACCAGACTGTTCATGTCAGGTTCATGCCAGACAGAGATCCGGCTCACAGGGAACATCACCCGCAGGTCGTCCCCGTCGCCGTGCTCCTCCAGGACCAGGTGGAAGTTGGTGCCGCCGAAGCCGAACGAGGACATGGCCGCCCGGCGCCGCGGCCGGCGCGGGTCCCGGATCCACGGGCGGGTGCGGGTGCCGACGTAGAACGGGCTCTCGGACCAGTCGATGGCCGGGTTGGGCCGGTCCACGTTGATGGTCGGCGGCAGCAGCCTGTGGTGCAGGGCCAGCGACAGCTTGATCATGCCGGCCGCGCCGGCCGCCGCCTTGGTGTGCCCGATCTGCGACTTCACACTGCCGACGGCCGCGAACTGCCGCTCCCCGGTGTACTCCGAGACCACCGCCGACAGCGCGGACAGCTCGGTCGCCTCGCCGACCGCCGTGCCCGTGCCGTGCGCCTCGAACAGCTCGATCGAGTCCGGGGTGACGTCCGCGTCCTCGTACGCCCGGCGCAGCGCCGCCATCTGCCCCTCCTTGCGCGGGGCGTAGATGGACTTGAAACGGCCGTCGCTGGAGGAGCCGATGCCGCGCAGGACCGCGTAGATCCGGTTGCCGTCGCGCTCGGCGTCGGCGAGGCGGCGCAGCGCCAGCATGCCGATGCCCTCGCCGATCAGGGTGCCGTCGGCGTCCGCGTCGAACGGGCGGATCCGCCCGGCCTTGGAGAACGCGGGCGTCTTGGAGAAGCACAGGTACATGAAGATGGTGTTCTCGGCGTCGCAGCCGCCCACCAGCATCATGTCCGAGCGGCGCTCCAGCAGGTCGCTGACCGCCGACTTGACCGCGCCGAGCGAGCTGGCGCAGGCCGCGTCGATCGTCATGTTGGTGCCGCCGAGGTCGAGCCGGTTGGCGATCCGGCCCGCGACCACGTTGCCCAGCATGCCGGGGAAGGAGTTCTCCTCCCAGGGCGCGAAAGCCAGCTTGAACTTCTCCGCGATCTCCTCCGCGTCCCGGTCGGAGAGCCCGCAGGAGCGAACCACCTCCTTGAGCACCGGCGTCTGCAGCCGGGCGGACAGCGGCTGGGTGAGCTGGTTGGCGCCGGTCACCCCGAGGACCACCCCGGTGCGCGAGGCGTCGTACCAGTCCTGGTCGGCGCCCGCGTCCTTGAGCAGGTCACGCGCCACGACGAGGCTCAACAGCTGGAGCACGTCGGTGACTTCGAGGGTGTTGGGCGGCAGCCCGAACTCCAGCGGGTTGAACGGGACGTCGGGGATGAAGCCGCCGCGCCGGGAGTACGTCTTGTCGGGGGCGGCGGGGTCGGAGTCGTAGTGCTCCGACACGTCCCAGTGGGTCGCGGGGACGTCCTCGATGCAGTCGGCGGCGGAGACCACGTTCGCCCAGAACTCGCGCAGGTCACGCGACTTGGGGTACAGGGCGGACAGGCCGACGACGGCGATGGGATCGCGGGCCAGCCGGCGATCGAGGTCGGACGAGCGGTGCGAAGCGTTCACGGCGAGGCTCTCTTGGTCGGACGGGGCCTGGACAGCCCGGGTCGGTACGGGGGCCCTGAAGGTGACACGCGCAAATGGGGGAAGAAGAAAAGGGAGTTACGCGGCGTGCAGCAGCGGTGCGAGCACGGCGAGCGCGTCGGGGCGGGCGAGCATCGTGTAGTGGTCGCCCGGGCAGGGGCGCACGGTCAGCCCGTGCGCGGCGAGGGACTCCCAGCCGAGGGACGCGTCCTCGGGGAGCAGCCCGCGCTCGGCCTTGACCAGCACCAGCGGGAGCGGTGCGGGTCCGGGCCGGTACGGCGCGGTGAGCCGGTTGTTGCGCAGCAGACCGTCGACGTACGTGTCGTAGAGCTTGCGCAGTCCGGGCAGCGGGGTGTCCGCGGCCAGTGCCCCGGCCGCGACGGCCGCGTCGAGCACCAGGGGGAGCCCCTCGTCGGTGCCGCGCCCGGCGAGCGCCGCCGGGTCGACGATGACGGCACGGTCGCGCTTCGCGCCCAGGTACATGGCGAACCAGCCGAGGAGCAGGGCGGGTTCGAGCGCGTTGTCGGGCTGCTTGTACGCGTCGACGGGCGCGATGCTGTCGAGCAGGACCAGGGACCGGGGGAGCCGGCCGGCGGGCAGCGTGCGGGTCATGGCGTGGGCGAGGACCCCGCCGAAGGACCAGCCCGCCAGGGTGTACGGGCCCTGCTCCGGCTCCAGGTGCGCGGCCAGGCCGTCGGTCAGGTCCTGCACGGTGGTAGCTGCCCGGCCGCCGTTCAGCGCGGCCTGCGCGTACTCGGCGACGCCCGACAGGTCGAGCACGGTCAGGCCGTCGCCCTCCGGCAGGGCGTCCGCCAGCCCCCGGTAGACCTGGGCCGCGAGCGCGCCGGGGTGCACCACGTACACCGTCCGGCCGCCGGGCGCGGCCTGCCGGAACGGGCGGACGACCGGCGGTGTCAGCTCACGCGGCGGCCGCACGCTGGGTACTCTCCTCCGCGATGTAGGCGGCCAGGTCCTTGACGGTCGGGTGGTACCACAGCGTCGTGGTGCTCAGCTCGAAACCGAGCCAGTTCTCCATCTCACCGGCGAGGATGAGCGCCTCGGTGGAGTCGAGGTCCAGTTCGTCGAAGTACACCTCGCGGGAGACCTCGTCGTCTGCCACGCCCAGGCGGTGTGCGATCTTCCCGATGAGCCAGTCCTCGGCCTCACGAGCGGTCACTGCGGCCATGATGGTCGTCCTTCCCTGAGGGTGGTGGGGCGCGGGGGCAATGGGCACACGTCTGCCATAGACGGCCGTAAAGCCCGCGGAATCGTCGGGCGCGTAACATTTCCCGGAACGCCTTCGGGCACTGCGAATTACTTGTCAGTAAGCCTTCGGCGAGCTCCGGTTCGGTGGGGTGCTGCGTCGCGTGGGCGGGGGTGCGGTCCCGCGAGCCCGGCGAAGACTTCGGAGTGGCCGCCCGAAGCACGCAGGCCACAGTCTTGCCAGCTATCGGAATCCTGAACAACAGCTCTTCCAGAGAGTGGAAAGAAATCCGGGTTGACAGGCGTCTACCTGGTGGCGGATTAAGTGACTGGAAGGTGAAATGCCGCTTCGTGACGGCACCTTACGGTTGACTGCGGGCCTTTGCCTCACGACGGAACGCACCCGGTGTCATATCCACCCGCCGGGTGAAGAACTTCCCGAAATTGGTCACCTCGGAGAAGCCGAGCTGCCGGGCGATGGCGCTGATCGGCAGGTCCGTGTGGACCAGGAGCCGGCGGGCCTCCAGCGCGACCCGGGCGTCGATCAGGTCCTTCGTGGAGGTGCCGGCGAAGGCGCGGCAGGCCCGGGCCAGGGCGCGGGGACTGCAGTTCAGGGCGTCCGCGTAGTCCTCGACCAGCCGGGTGGAGCTGTAGGAACGGTCCAGTTCGCGGCGGAATCGCGTGAACAGCTCGCCGGCCTCCCCGCTCGGGGCGCCGTCCTCGCCGTCCGCGTGACGGTGGCGGCAGACCTGGTCGACATGGAGCAGGACGACGGCCAGCAGATGCTTCAGCAATTCCTCGCCGAGGCCCCGGTCGGGCCGCTCGAACTCTTCCTGAAGGAGACTCAGAACACGTCGTAAAGGCGGGAGTTCGTGATCGGTGAGCACCCAGTGCGAGGGACGCAGCACATCGTCGAGCATCCCCATCCGGGGGCTCATCTGGAGCGGGAACGACTCGGTGAACATGATGATGTCGCCGTCCAGCCCGGGGTCGCAGAAGGCCTGCACCACCTGATTGGGCCGGGTCCACAGCAGCGTGCCCGGGCTGGAGCGGAAGCGGGTGGAGTCCACGCTGTACGCCCCCGATCCCTGTGTGATCAGCACGATCTGGTGGAAGGCCAGCCGGTGCGGGCCGGCGAGCAGGTCCGGGGGAACCTCGGCGTGCAGTGCGCGCACGGTCGTCATCGCGATACCGAGGCCCGGGCGGCCGACAGGGGTGTACCGGATGACGGGGATCGGTAACGATGCGAAATCAACCATGAACGTTCCGGAATCGACCTTTCGCTGGCCACTTGACGCTTCAATGATAGAGGCGGCCGCCCGATGTCAGATCACCCTTGGTGCACGCAGGAGTCAGCGAGCACCCACGACGTGAAGGTGAAGGGAACTGATCGGGATGACCACTCCCCACTCCGCCGTACCGGAGCGCTCGGTCGTCGACCGGACGCTCAGCATCCTCGGCGCCTTCGACAAGGACAACCGGACCCTGTCGCTGAGCGACATCAGCCGCAGGGCCGGGCTGCCCGTCGCCACCGTTCACCGCATCGTCAACAAGCTCCAGCTCTGGGGCGCTCTCGAACGGTCCGCCGACGGCGCGTACAGCATCGGACTGCGCCTGTGGGAGACGGGCTCCCTGGCGCCGCGCGCCGCGACCCTGGCCGAGCGTGCACTGCCGCACCTGGTCACCCTGCAGTCGCAGTCCTCGGCCGCCGCCATCCTCGCGATCCGGGACGGAGCCGAGGGCGTCTGCCTCGGCTTCGTCTCCTGCGACGCGGAGTTCTCCGGCCGCTGGGGCGACACCGGCCGGCGCCTGCCACTGCACGCCACCGCGGTCGGCCTGGTCCTGCTCGCCCACGCGAGCGAATCCGTACGGAAGGAGGTGTGCGCCGGTCCGCTGAAGGCCTACACGCCGAACACCGTCACCGACGGCGCCCTGCTGGAGCGCTCCCTGACGAAGGTGCGCCGTGAGGGGCACGCCGTCATGCGCGGCACGCTCACCGAGGAGCGCGACGGCTTCGGGATGGCGGTGCGCGACTCCCGCGGGGCCGTGATAGCCGCCGTGGGCGTGTTCGGTCGAGTCGAGGCCGTCCAGCCGCTCAGACTCGCCCCGCAGGTCCGGGCGGCGGCCGACGCGGTCTCCCGGAGCCTGCGGGCCGACGGATTCCGCGCCGCCGAGGTCGGTGCGTGAAGCGGTGCACCGCGCTGCCGGGCGGCCTTCGTGGGGCCGCCCGGCGGGACCTCAGCAGTCGCGGAACTCCGGCGACTGGTTGAGGATCTGCGCGCGCGTCGAGGTGAAGCGGGTGTGCGTCTCGCCGCCCCGCGCGCCGGGCGGGAACACCGCGACCCGGTGGCAGTTCTGGAAGGCGAGGGCCACCCCGAAGTGCCGTTCCAGGCTGCCCCGGATCGCGTCGGAGGACAGCGCCCGCAGCAGCTGTCCGCGCTCCCGCTCCGAGGGCGGCGGGGTCCGGTTGTCGGCGAACTCGGCGGTGCCACCGCGGAGTTCGGCGGCCAGCCGGGCGACGAGTTCGTACGCGTACGGCAGTGAGGTACGGACGGTTGCGATGAAGTCCTCCTCCCGCACCGCGCCGTTCTCGGCTTCGGCGAGGAGCTGTGGGGAGACGTCGAGCGACATGTGACGGTGTCCTGTTCTCTGAGGATGAGTTGCTGAAAGAGGGAGAGAGCGGATCGGTGTCTCAGGCGAAGGCGGGCAGTGCCGCCGGGCCGTGCCGGAAGTCCGGATCGACCTGGGCGGCCAGGTCCTGGCCCGTCGCCGCGTCGGCCCAGGCGGCGGCGTTGCGCAGATGGAACTCCACGGCGTGCCGCTGGAAGGCGTCCCAGTCCTTGTGGCGCGCGTCCACCGCGGCCCGCAGCCGGTCCAGGGCCCGGGAGTTGTGCGGCTCCAGCGCACCGCTGCCACGCCCCTGTTCCTGGGCGCGGACGTGCGGCGACAGCTCGCAGTGGGCCAGCAGGTCCGCGCCCACCCGCTCGCGCAGGAAGGCGAGGTCGTCGGCGCCGGTCACCTTGTTGCCGACCACGGCGACCGGAATCCCGAACTCTGCCGCGTGGTCCCGGTACTGGTGGTACACGGACAGGCTCTTTCGGGTCGGTTCGACCACCAGGAAGGTCATGTCGAAGCGGGTGAAGAGACCGGAGGCGAAGGCGTCGGCGCCCGCGGTCATGTCGACGACCACGTACTCGCCGGGGCCGTCCACCAGGTGGTTGAGGTAGAGCTCCACCGCGCCGAGTTTGGAGTGGTAGCAGGACACCCCGAGGTCGCTCCCGGCGAACGCCCCGGTGACCATCAGCGGCACCCCGCCGACCTCCTGGACGTGACGGGAGTGCACCTCGTCGTCGCCCAGCAGCCTCAGCAGCCGCGAGCCGTGCCCCGGCGGTGTCGTCTTGACCATGGCCTCCCGGGACGCGATCCGGGGGTTGGTGCCGCGCAGGTAGTCCTTGATCTCACCGGCCCGTGCGCTCAGCGGCGGCGCCGCGAACAGTTCGTCCTCGGCCAGGCCGAGGGCATGGGCCAGGTGCTGGTTGATGTCACCGTCGATCGCGACGACGGGTGCGCCGGACCGTGCCAGGTGACGGGTGAAGAGGGCCGACAGCGTCGTCTTGCCGCTGCCGCCCTTGCCGACGAAGGCGACTCGCATGGCTAGCCGCCCCACTTGTTGAAAATGGATTTCATGAGCACAGATTGGAGTGGATCATGGGAGGTGTCAAATCGGAGTGGGCCGGCTGCGCCGGTCCCGGCTGATCGTTTGTCCTTGACCCCCTGCCTGCGGCCGACCTAGCCTCCAGCCAACACACCTGGACAGATGGGCCGACGATGGCGGACACACGGGAACCAGGCAGGCAGCTCCAGGTCGAGACCCACGGGCTCGACGTGATCGGCGACGCCGACCGCAAGGGCACCCCGCGCACCCTCTTCTGGCCCTGGTTCGGCGCGAACGTCTCCGTCCTCGGGATGAGTTACGGCGCCTTCGCGCTCGGCTTCGGCATCTCCTTCTGGCAGGCGCTCGCCGCCGGCGTCCTCGGCATCCTCGTCTCCTTCCTGCTCTGCGGCTTCATCGCGGTCGCCGGGAAGCGGGGCTCGGCGCCGACCATGGTGCTCAGCCGGGCCGCGTACGGAGTCCGGGGCAACCGGCTGCCGTCGGTCGTCTCCTGGGTGCTCACCGTCGGCTGGGAGACCGTCCTGATCGCCCTCGCCACCATGGCCACCGCGACCGTCTTCACCCGGCTCGGCTGGGGCGGCGGCACCGAGACCGAGGTGGTCGCGCTGATCGTGGTCTGCGCGCTGACCGTGGTCGGCGGGGTGATGGGCTTCGACCTGATCATGCGGCTGCAGACCGTGATCACGGTGGTGACCGGCGTCCTCACCGTCGTCTACGTCGTCCTCGTCGCCGACCACATCCACTGGGCGGCGGTGAGCGCGATCCCGTCCGGCTCCGCCCAGGAGTTCATCGGCGCGCTGGTGTTCATGATGACCGGCTTCGGGCTCGGCTGGGTCAACGCGGCCGCCGACTACTCGCGTTACCTGCCGCGCGGCTCCTCCGGCCGGGGCGTGATCGGCTGGACCACCTTCGGCGGCTCCGTCGCCCCGCTCCTCCTGCTGGTCTTCGGCCTGCTGCTGGCGGGCTCCTCCGAGACCCTGAACAAGGCGATCGCGGCCGATCCCATCGGCGCGCTGACCACCATCCTCCCCACCTGGTTCCTGGTCCCCTTCGCCGTCGTCGCCGTCCTCGGCCTGGTCGGCGGCGCGGTCCTGGACATCTACTCCTCGGGGCTGGCCCTCCTCTCCGCCGGTCTGCCCGTGCCCCGCTATCTCGCCGCCCTGGTCGACGGCGTCCTGATGATCGCCGGCGCGGTCTACATCGTCTTCTTCGCCGACGACTTCCTCGGCCAGTTCATGGGCTTCCTCACCACCCTCGGCGTGCCGATCTCCGCCTGGTGCGGGATCATGCTCGCCGACCTGGGGCTGCGCCGCCGCGACTACGACGAGACCGACCTCTACCGCCCCGCCGGCCGCTACGGCGACGTCCCCCTCCTGCCCCTGCTCCTCACCGTGGCCGCCACCGCCCTCGGCTGGGGCCTGGTCACCAACACCGCCGCGAGCTGGCTGACCTGGCAGGGCTATCTGCTGGACCCGTTCGGCCTCGGCGGCAAGTCCGGCGCCTGGGCGTACGCCAACCTCGGCGTCCTGGCCGCCCTGGCACTCGGCTTCCTCGGCACCCTGGCCCTGGGCCGCGCCCGGGTCCGGACCCAGGAGAACCTGCCGGCCACCGCCCCGGCGACGACCGTATGACCACCTCGCCCGGTCTCTTGGCCGTCATCGACATGCAGCACGTCTTCGCCGACCCCGCGAGCCCCTGGGCCGCCCCGCGCTACGCCGAGGCGGCGGCGGGCGTACGACGCCTGCTCCCGGCGTTCGTGAACCGCACGGTCTTCACCCGCTTCGTCGCCCCCGCACACCCCACCGGAGCCTGGCAGGCCTACTACGAGCAGTGGCCCTTCGCGCTCCAGCCCCCGGACGCCGAACTCTGGCGCCTGACGGACGACTTCGCACGGCAGGGCGAAGTCGTCCTCGACGCCCCGACGTTCGGCAAGTGGACCCCCGAACTCGCCGCCCTGGCCGCCCCGCACGGTCGCCTGGCCCTGGCCGGCGTCAGCACCGACTGCTGCGTCCTGTCCACCGCCCTCCCGGCCGCCGACGCCGGCATCGAGGTACTGGTCGCCGCGGACGCGTGCGCTGGCGCGGACGACGACTCCCACGCGAAGGCGCTGCACATCCTGGACCTGTACCGCCCGCTGATCCGGGTGACGACGACCGCCGAACTGCTGGGCTGAGCGCGCCGAATGAAGTCAACCGCGCTGCTGCAGCGCCCCGTAAGGGGCGCGGCGAACTGCGCGACCAGCCACGACGGCGCCCCGGACGACCGACGACGCGGCCCCCCAGCGGAGCGCCTGGCGGAGCGCCTGGCGGAGCGCCTAGCCCCAGCGGGACACCTCCACGTTCTCCAGGATGCCGAGGGCGTCCGGGACCAGGACGGCGGCCGAGTAGTAGGCGGTGACCAGGTAGGAGGCGACGGCCTGTTCGTTGATCCCCATGAAACGGACGTTCAGGCCCGGCTCCTTCTCGTCCGGCAGGCCCGTCTGGAGGAGGCCGATCACGCCCTGGTTCTGCTCACCGGCCCGCAGCGCGATGATGGACGAGGTGCGGGCCGCGGTGACCGGGATCTTCCCGCAGGGCAGCAGCGGGACGCCCCGCCAGGCCGGGAGATGGTGGCCGCCGAGCTCGACGCTCCCGAAGTACAGGCCGCGACTGTTGCACTCCCGGCCGAACGCGGCGATCGCCCGGGGGTGGGCGAACAGGTGCGTGGTGTCGCGCCGCATGGCGAGGAGTTCGTCGAGGTCGTCGGGGGTGGGCGGGCCCGCGTGGGTGGAGATCCGCTGGCCGTGGTCGGCGTTGTGCAGCAGGCCGAAGTCCCGGTTGTTGACCAGCTCGTGCTCCTGGCGCTCCCGCAACACCTGCACGGTGAGCTTCAGCTGGTGCTCGGTCTGGTCCATCGGCCGGCTGTAGAGGTCGGCCACCCGGGTGTGGACGCGCAACACGGTCTGGGCGACGCTCAGTTCGTACTCGCGCGGCGCCGGCTCGTAGTCCACGAAGGTGTGCGGGATGTCCGGCTCGCCGGCGTGGCCCGCACTGAGCGCGATCCCGGCCTCCCCGAAGACGTTCGTCTCCCGGTGCCCGTCCAGCCCCGCCAGCTCGACGTGCGCCCGCAGATCGGCGTGCCGGTCCGCCACCTCCAGGTACGCCGTGTGCGGCAACGCCAGCACGGTGGTGGCCGTCGCCGCGCGGGCCGTGAACTCCCAGCCGCCGTCGAGTCCGGCGAGCACATGGCCGCCGAAGGTGTCGCCGTCCGCGAGGAGCCCGACGACCGCCTCGTCGCCGTAGGGACCCGACCCGACCTGCTCCACCTTGCCGTGCGCGATCAGATACACATGGTCGGCCGGGCGGCCGGCCGCCGCGATCACCTGCCCCGGCTCGTACTCCCGCTGCTCGAACCGGGCCGCCAGCGCCTGCAGCGCGATGCCGTCCTCGAACCCGCGCAGCAACGGCAGTTCGCCCAGCTCGGCGGGGATCACCGCGACCTGCGCGCCGGTCTGCACGAAGGTCACCCGGCCGTCGCCGACCCGGTAGGAGAGTCTGCGGTTGACGCGGTAGGTGCCGCCGGGCACGTCCACCCACGGCAGCGTTCGCGTCAGCCACCGGGAGCTGATCTCCTGCATCTGGGGTGCGGACTTGGTCGTCGTGGTGAGATTCCGCGCCGCGGCGGTACCGAGGCTCTGCTGCTCCCGCTCCTCGGCGCCCGCCCCGGGCGTCGTACCGGTATCGACCGACATCGCATTCCTTCTCTCGTGTCGCAGGGGTGACGGTTCGGACACACACCGTCACCTTCCGCGGCTACCCCTACCCCGGTGCCCGCGCCACGAGTGATGCCGGGGGACGGAGCGCGAGGCACGTGCCGCCGGGAACTGCCTCCGCACCACCCCTCACTCCGCCCCGCACCACCCCTCGCCGAAGGCCCTGTCGGTCCTGGCGAAGGTCCTGCCGGTACCGGCGCATGCCCCGGCCCCGACCGGGTACGCGTGCCGTGGCCGCCCGGCACCCTGCCGGACCCGCGGCCCGTACCACCACCGCTACCTGGGGATCTGCCATGGAGACACCCGCACACGACGACTTCCCGACGCCGGCCCAGCAGGCGCTCGACACGCTGGCCATGAACGCCGAGGACCCCGCCGCGCTGGACACCCTGGCCCACAGCGACGTGCTGGTCCCGGTGCCGGACGACGCCGCGGAGACAGCCGACCCCGCGATGATCGCCCTGCCCGTCCTGGAACGCCCCGACGGCGACCCCGTCGTCCCCGTGTTCACCTCGGAGGGGGAGCTGACCGGGCTGCTGCCGACGGTCTCCCGCTACCGCGTGGTGCCGCTCGGCGCGCTCGCCTCGCAGTGGCCCGAGGACAACCTCTCGCTCGCCATAGACGGCAGCTCGGCGCACGCGCTGACGCTCACCTCGGAGGGAGTGCGCACCCTGCTGGCCCGGCCGGCGGGCTGAACGAAGGGCTCCGGTCACCGGGAGGCCGCCGTCCGGGCCAGAATGGCGCCATGGAATGGATCTCCGGGGTGGCCGGGGCACTGGTACTGATCCTGGTCCTGCGCAGCATCCTGCGCACGCTGGTGGTCCCCCGGGGCCTGTACTCCGTGCTGGTGTACCGGCTCTGGTGGGGCCTGCGCCGCGTGCTCTGCTTCACCGCGCACCGCGGCGGCTACCGGGCGATCGACCGCGCACAGACCTGGCTCGCCCCGCTCATGCTGGTCGGCATGCTGGCCGCCTGGCTCGGCGGGGCGTTCCTCGGCTTCGGCCTGCTGCTGTACGCGTTCTCCCCGCTGTCCTGGAGCATCGCGTTCCGGGAGGCCGGCTCCAGCCTGTTCACCCTCGGGTTCGCCAGCGGCGCCCGGCTGCGGCTGTCCGCGCTCGACTTCGTGGCCGCCGCCACCGGTCCCGTCGTCATCGCGCTCCAGATCGCCTACCTGCCCACGCTGTACGCCGCCTACAACCGCCGCGAACTGGAGGTCACCCTCCTCCAGTCCCGGGCCGGCGAACCCGCCTGGGGCCCGGAGATCCTCGCCCGGCAGTGGCTGGTCGACACCGAGACCGCGCTGCCCGAGCTGTACCGGTCCTGGGAGCGGCTGGCCGCCGACATGGGGGAGAGCCACGCCACCTACCCGGTGCTGCTGGCGTTCCGCTCGCCCCGCCCCTACCGCAGCTGGCTGGTCGGTCTGATCGCCGTCATGGACGCGGCCGCCATGCAGCTGGCGCTCGCCCCGCGCACCGCCCCGCCGGAGGCCCGGCTGGTGCTGCGCGCCGGGTTCACCGCGCTCCGTGACATCGCCGCTTCCGTACGGGCGACCTTCGACACCGACCCGGCCCCGGACGCCCCCATCGAGCTGACGTACGGCGAGTTTGAGGAGGCCGTGACCATGCTGGAGAAGACCGGCTTCCACGCCGAACGCGGCACCGCGGAGGCCTGGCCGCACTTCCACGGCTGGCGGGTCAACTACGAAGCGGTCGCCTACGAGCTGTGCCGCCGCTGCGACGCCGTACCCGCGCTGTGGACCGGTGGCCGTGACTTCGCGTCGGAGCCGATCCCGCCGCTTCGCCCGGTGGACCGGCGGCCTTCCGAAGGACGGCCGGAAGTTCCCCCCTCCCGCGGGTAGCGCGGCCCGTCCTGAGGGAAGATCCCAGCAGGGGCCGGGGAGACCGAGAGGGGCGGATCGTCGTGAGGGTCGTCCTGCTGGGCACTGCCGCCGGCGGCGGATTCCCGCAATGGAACTGCGCCTGCGCGCTGTGCGCCGCCGCCCGGGACGGCAAGCTGCCGTCCCGGACCCAGGAGTGCGTCGCGCTGACCGGCAACGGCCGGGACTGGTGGCTGCTCAACGCCTCCCCGGACATCCGCGCCCAGCTCACGGCCACGGCCGCGCTGTGGCCGGGACCGGGCCCCCGGGACACCCCGGTGCGCGGCGTGCTGCTCACCGACGCCGAGGCCGACCACGTCACCGGCCTGACCGTGCTGCGCGGGGCGCCGGACCTCAAGGTGTACGCGGCCCCGCCGGTGCGGACGGTGCTGGCCCCCGCCCAGGGCGCCCTCGACCGCTACGCCCCCTGGGAGTGGGCCGACAGCCTGGCCGACGGCGGCTTCGTGCTGGCCGGCGGCCTGGTGGTCACCGCCCACCCGGTCGGCGCCAAGGTCCCGGCCTACGTCCCGGCCGCGCTCGCCGAGGCCGACGGCCGCTGGGTCACGGCGTACCGCGTCGAGGACCTGGCCACCGGGGGAGTGCTGCTCTACGCGCCCTGCGTCGGCGCGTGGAGCGACGTCCTCGACGACCTCTGCGCGGAGGCCGACTGCGTGCTGCTGGACGGCACCTTCTTCACCGCCCGCGAGATGGGCACCACGGTCCGCTCAGGGCCCCGGCAGGCGGCGATGGGCCACCTCCCGGTCTCCGGCGCGCACGGCAGCCTCGCGGCCCTGGCCCGCCATCCCCGCACCCGCCGGATCTACACCCACCTCAACAACACCAACCCCCTGGTCGACCCGACGTCCCGGGCCCGCGCCCAGGTGGCCGCGGAGGGGGTGGAGGTCCTCCCCGACGGGATCGAGTTCGCGCTCTGAGCGGCAGCGCCCCGAAGGGGCGCTGGGGGTACCCCCGGCCGGAGGCTGGGGGAGGAACTGCGCGACCGGCCACGACGATGCCGCGGACAAACGACGGCGCATCGCGGCAATTCCAGCGGAGCTCAGTGCTGCATCGGGCAACGTAATTCGCCCAGTGGCACTTGCAGGTCGCCGGTAGGCTGTTTTCGGCCGCCGCGGGCAAAGGCGAGCTGGGAAAGCCGCTTCAATCTCCGAGATTGTGACCGCAAGGTCTGAGCCGGTTCGAGTCCGGTAGCCCGCGGCGCCCCTTGCGGGGCGCGGTCCCGCAACCGGCTTCACCGAGTCGGCTCAGGCGTCCGTCCCGTCGAGCATCCGCCCCAGCACCGCCCGCTGCAGCGGCCGTACCTCGGCGTGCAGTGCGCGGCCCTTCGCGGTGAGCGCGACCCACACGCCCCGGCGGTCCTCGACGCAGACCGACCGCTCCACCAGGCCGTCCTTCTCCAGCCGTCCGATCAGCCGGGAGAGCGCGCTCTGGCTCAGGTGGACCCGGCCCACCAGGTTCTGCACCCGGCAGTGGTCACCCTCGGCCGGGGTCTCGGTGGCGAGCAGGTCGAGCACCTCGAAGTCGCTCGCGCCCAGCCCGTGCGGATGCAGCGCCCGGTCGATCTCGCACATCGTGCGCGCGTGCACCGACAGGATGTCCCGCCACTGTTCCTCGAGCCGGGCCTCGGCCGTCTTCACTGCCATACCCGCACCGTAACACCGATCAGGCCAATTGTTGAGTGCGCAACTAGTGCGGGTGCAAGCAGTCGGCCGGTCCTCAGGCCACCGGGTCCTGGAGCAGGCCCACCATGTTGCCGTCGGCGTCCTTCACCGAGGCCACCAGCCGGCCGTTGCCGACGTCCCGCGCGTCCTGGACGAGCTCCGCTCCCGCCGCCAGCAGGGCCGCCAGCCGCTCCCGCAGATCGGTGACGTGCCAGAACGGCGTCGGCCCGGTCAGCCCCTGCGCATGCCCGTTCGGGTCGAGACCGACGTCCTGCCCCGCCGCCTTGAACCCGACGTAGTACGGCTCGTCGGCATACGGCTCGACGCCCAGCAACGCGCTGAACAGCGCCTTGGCCCGCGCCGCGTCCTTGACGGGGTAGATGATCGTCTGCACGCCTTCGCTCATGGCGATCTCACTCCTCGCGATAAGGGATCCGGCGCTTTCCGGCCGGTGATCCCACGCTAGGACGCGGCAGCCCACCGCGGCTTCTCCAATCCTGACCGCTTGCTGAAGCGCCCCCGAAGGGGCGCTGGGGGTACCCCCAGCCGAAGGCGGGGGGAGGAACTGCGCGACCAGCCCCCACACGGCCGCAGCCGCCCGACAACGCGCCCCGCCGCCCCGGATCGCGCCCGCCGCTCACGTCGAGTCGCGCCGCACCAGCTCCGTCGGCAGGATCACCGCCGCCGGGTCCTCGCCCCCTATCTGGGCGAGCAGCACGCGGACCATCTCGGTGCTGATCCGGTCCCAGGGCTGGCGGATGGTGGTGAGCGCCGGGGTCACCGCCGTGGCCGCCGGGGAGTCGTCGAAACCGCCGACAGCGATGTCATCCGGCACCCGCTTGCCGGCCCGCTGCAGCACCGCCAGCACGCCCTGCGCCATCAGGTCGGAGGCCACGAAGACGGCGTCCATGTCCGGGGCCTGCGCGAGCAGCCGCTCCGCCCCCGCCTCACCGCTCGCCTTGCTGTAGTCCCCGGACACCACGAGCGCCTCGTCGATCTCGATGCCCGCCTCGGTGAGGACCTCCTTGTACCCGGCGAGCCGCTCGACACCGCCCGGGGTGTCGAGCGGGCCGGTGATCATGCCGATCCGGCGGCGCCCCAGCGACAGCAGGTGATGGACCATGTCACGGGCGCCGTCCCGGTCGTCGGCGGCCACGTAACTCACCTTCGAGCCGAGCCCGATCGGCTTGCCGCAGGCCACCAGCGGCACGCCCGCCTCGCGCAGTTCCTGCGCGACCGGGTCACCGGAGTGACTCGACACCAGCAGCACCCCGTCGACGTGCCCGGCGGTGATGTACCGCGTGATCCGCCGCCGCTCGTCCTTCGTGCCCGCCAGCATCAGCAGCACCGGGATGTCGTGGCTCGCCAGCGCCTGCGTGCAACCGCTCAGCAGGACATTGAAGTTGGGGTCCTCGAAGAACCTCTCCTGGGGTTCGGTCAGCAGGAAGCCGACCGAGTCCGAACGCCCGGTGATCAGTGAGCGGGCGTGCCGGTTCACGACGTAACCCGTCCTGCGGATGGCGTCGTTGACCGCTTCCGCGGCGGCGGGGCTGACGTAGTGCCCGCCGTTGAGCACCCGCGAGACGGTGCCCCGTGAGACACCGGCCTCGCGCGCCACGTCATGGATCGTCGGCGGTTTGCGCCTGCCCCCCGCACTGCTGCTCATGGTCATGACTTTACGGCCCCGGACAGCAGGTCAAGGCTCCAGAAGCGCTGAATGACCAGGAAGAGCGCGATCAGCGGCAGCACGGCCAGGAACGCGCCGGTGATCACCAGGGTGTACAGGGCCGGGGTGCTGGCGCCCTGTTCCAGGAGCGTGTACAGACCGACCGTGAGCGGGAACTTCTCGTCGTCGCTGAGCATGATGTACGGCAGCAGGAAGTTGTTCCAGACGGCCACGAACTGGAACAGGAACACCGTCACCATGCCGGGGATCATCATCGGCAGTGCGATGCGCGTGAAGATCCGCCACTCGCTCGCCCCGTCCATCCGCCCGGCCTCCACCACGTCGGAGGGGACGGCCGCGGCCGCGTAGATCCGCGAGAGGTAGACGCCGTACGGGGAGAGGATCTGCGGCAGCAGCACGGACAGGTAGGAGTCCGTGAGGTTCGCCTTGGCGAGCAGCAGGTACTGCGGGATGGCGAGGATGACCGGGGGCATCAGCACGCCGGCGAGCAGCACGTTGAAGATCGTCTCGCGGGCTTTGAAGCGGTAGGTCGCCAGGGCGTAGCCGCTGAACGCCGACACGCCCGTCGAGACCACGGCACCGAGACCGGCGTACAGGGCGGAGTTGCCCATCCACTTCCAGTAGATGCCGTCGCGGTAGGCGTTGAGGTCCTTCAGGTTGTCGGCGAAGCCGGAGCCGGGCAGGAAGGTGAACGTGGAGAACAGTTCGCTGCCGGACTTGGTGGACGCGATCACCACCCAGGCCACCGGGAGGAGTGTGTAGGCCGCGCCGAGGAGGAGGGTGAGCGTCGGGATCAGGGCGATACGGCGGCGCAGTGGCGGTCCCTGGGCGGTGCCGGGCGTCGTACCGGCCGCCGGGGCGGCCTTGCGGACGGCGAGGGAACTCACTGTGCTGCCTCCTGCTTGTTGCGGCGGTTCGCGGCCCGCAGGAACCCGAAGGACAGCACCAGCGTGGCGATGGCGATCAGGGTCGCCTCGGCGGCTGCCGAGTAGATGTCACCCCGGCGGAAGGCGTCCTGGTACACCTTCATCAGGGGGCTCCAGCTCAGGTTGACGGAGTTGGTGAACGGCTTGATGGTCATCGGCTCGTTGAAGACCTGGAGCGTCGCGATGATCGAGAAGAAGAAGGTCAGCACCAGCGAGGGCGCGACCATCGGGATCTTGATCCTGAGCGCGGTCTGCAGCGGGGTGGCGCCGTCCAGCTTCGCCGCCTCGTGGACCTCGGCGGGGATGGCCCGGAGCGAGGTGTAGATGACGATCATGTTGAAGCCGGTGCCGCCCCAGACCGCGATGTTGGACAGGGCCAGGTACAGCGGGCCGCCGTCCAGCAGGTCGGGCTGCGGCAGATGCAGCTTCGCGAGCACGTAGTAGAAGGGGCTGACGTCCGGCAGGTACAGGAAGCCCCACAGCAGCGCGGCCACCACGCCGGGGATGGCGTACGGCAGGAAGATCGCGAGCCGGGTGAACGGGGCGAGGCGGACCCGCTCGGAGTCGAGCATCAGGGCGAACAGGAGGGCGAGGCCCAGCATCACCGGGACGACGATGCAGCCGTAGCCGAGGACGCGCAGCGCACCGTCGTAGAACTCGTTGTCGGTGAGGGCGTCCTTGTAGTTCTCCAGGCCGGCCCAGACCTCGCTGCGGGCGCCGGCGCCCAGGCCGAGACCGGAGACGTGCACCTTGCGGAAGCTGAGCCAGACCGCGTACCCGATGGGCAGCGCGAAGAACAGGGCGAAGAGGATCGTGGCGGGGAGAAGGAAGGCGTACGGGGCCCCCTTGACCCCGTACGACCTCCGGCTTGCGGGGCTGGTCACTGAGAGACCTCGAAGCCCTGCTTCTTCATGTCGGCCACCGTGTCGTCCTGCATCTTCTTCAGGGCGGCGGTGAAGTCCGACTTGTTCTTCGCGGCGGCGCCGAACGCGTCGTTGAAGGACGAGTAGGCGACGTTCACGTTCGGGCCCCAGGCGGAGGGCGCCGTGGTCTTCGCGATCTCGGCGGCCTTGGTGTAGAAGTCCGACTGGTTCGAGAAGTAGTCGGGCGAGCTGGCGAAGGCGCCGCTGGTCTGGGCGTTCGTGGCGGCCGGGTAGATGCCGCTCTCCTTGGCCAGCGCGTTGAGCGCCTCGCCGTCGGTGTTCAGCCAGGCCGCGAACTTGGCGGCGGCCGCCTGGTGCTTGGAGTCGGTGGTGACAGCGGTGGAGGAGCCGCCCCAGCTGCCGGTGACGTTCTCGGACGCGGACCACTGGGGGAGTGCGGCCATCGCCCACTTGCCCTTGGTGTCGGGCGCGGCGGTGGTCAGCGTGCCCGGCGCCCACACGGCGGAGACCCAGGCGATCTGCTTGCCGGTGTTCAGCGCCTTGTTCCAGGCCGGGGTGTACATCGGCTGGTTGTCGATGACGCCCTCCTTGACCAGGCCGCCCCAGAACGAGGCGACCTTCTGGGTGGCCGCGTCGTCGATGGCGACCTTCCACTTGTCACCGGAGGTGGTCCACCACTTGGCGCCGGCCTGCTGGGCGAGGCCCGCGAAGAGGCCGGAGTCGTTGGCGGAGAAGGTGGTCAGGTCGAGGTCGGGTGCCTTCTTCTTCAGCTGACGGGCGTCCTGGGCGAACTCGTCCCAGGTGGTGGGTACCTTGAGGCCGTACTTCTTGAAGAGGTCCGCGCGGTAGTAGAACATCATCGGGCCGATGTCCTGCGGCACCGCGTACACCGCGTCCGTGCCCAGCGTGACCTGCTGCCAGACCCCGTCGGCGAACTTGGACCTGGCGTCGCCGACGCTCTTCGATATGTCGGCGACCGCGTCGTTGCTGACCAGCGTGGGCAGCGCCTGGTACTCGGCCTGCACCAGGTCGGGGCCGTTCTTCGCCTTGTGCGCGGTGAGGATCTTGGTGACCAGCGTGTCGCCGGACGCCTGCTTCTTCACCGTGACGGTGATCTGCTCCTTCTTGCCCTCGCCCTTGTTCCACAGGTCCACGACCTTGTCCATACCGGGCGCCCAGGCCCAGTACGTCAGTGAGACCGGACCGGAGTCGGCCTTGCTGTCGTCGTCGGACGAGCCGCAGGCGGCGAGGGCGGTGGCGCCGAGCGAGATGGCGACGGCGGTTGTCACGAGGCGACGGCGCTTCGTGTGCGGCATGGATCTCTCCCCTGACCTGGGCCCCCGCCCGTCGCGGGGACCTGCCATGCAGATGTGTGAGCGTTCTCAGACCCGGATCATCGCCCGTCGCGAGTCCGTGTCATGCTCTGTGAGCGTTCACAGTAGAGAAACATCCCGGACACTTGTCAATGGTTGTTGCTGTGCGGTTATGTTGGGCTCACGCCACGATCGTTGTGTGTGAACGTTCCCAAATGATCGATTAAACGGGAGAGATCCATGCCGGACACCACCCCCAGGGGCCTGACCAGGCTCGCCTTCGGCGGTGACTACAACCCCGAGCAGTGGCCGGAAAGCGTCTGGCAGGAGGACGTCCGGCTGATGCGCGAGGCCGGGGTCACGATGGTGAGCGTCGGGATCTTCTCCTGGGCCCTGCTGGAGTCGGCCCCGGGGGAGTACGACTTCGGCTGGCTCGACCGGGTCCTGGACCTCCTGCACGAGAACGGCATCCGCGTCGACCTCGGCAGCCCCACCGTGGCACCGCCCGCCTGGTTCTACCGCGCCCACCCCGAGGCCCTGCCGGTCACCGCGGAGGGCGTGCGCTACGAGTTCGGCTCCCGCGGCGCCATCTGCCACTCCAACGCCGACTACCGCGCCGCCGCCGCGAACATCACCACCCGCCTCGCCGAGCGCTACGGCGACCACCCGGCCCTCGCCCTGTGGCACGTCCACAACGAGTACGGCGTCCCCGTCTCGGCCTGCTACTGCGACTCCTGCGCCGCGCACTTCCGCCGCTGGCTCGCCGACGCCTACGGCACCGTCGACGCGGTCAACGAGGCCTGGGGCACCGCCTTCTGGGGCCAGCACTACACCGACCTGGCGCAGATCAACCCGCCGCGCGTCACCCCCACGGTGGGGAACCCGGGGCAGAGCCTCGACTACAAGCGGTTCGTCGACGCCACCATCCGCGAGAACTTCCGCGCCGAGCGGGACATCCTGCACCGACTCTCGCCCGGCGTCCCGGTGACCACCAACTTCATGACCGCCCTCAGCCAGTGCGACTCCATGGACTACTGGGCCTGGGGCCGCGAGGTCGACCTGGTCACCAACGACCACTACCTGATCACCGACGGCCGCCGCACCCACGTGAACCTCGCGATGGCCGCCGACCTCACCCGCTCCGTCGCCGGCGGCGCCCCCTGGCTGCTGCTCGAACACTCCACGTCGGGTGTCAACTGGCAGCCCCGCAACCCCGCCAAGGCCCCCGGCCAGATGGCCCGCAACTCCCTCGCCCACGTGGCCCGCGGCTCCGACGGCGCGCTGTTCTTCCAGTGGCGGCAGTCCCGGCGCGGCGCCGAGAAGTTCCACTCCGCGATGCTCCCGCACGGCGGCACCGAGACCCGGGTCTGGCGCGAGGTCGTCGAACTCGGCGCCTCCCTCGACTCGTTGAGCCAGATCCGGGGCACCCGCACCCAGGCCGACGTCGCCGTCCTGTGGGACTGGCAGTCCTGGTGGGCGCAGAACCTCCAGTGGCGCCCCAGTGAGGACCACGACCCGCGCGAACGCGCCGACGCCTTCTACGAGGCCCTCTACGACCGCCACCTCACGGTCGACTTCGCCCACCCGGAAAGCGACTTGTCGGCCTATCCCCTTGTCGTCGTACCGGCTCTGTACCTGATGACGGAGGCGGCCGGGAACAACCTCCGCGAGTACGTCGCGAACGGGGGCACCCTCGTCGTCTCGTACTTCTCCGGGATCGTCGACGAGCACGACGCGGTGCACGAGGGCGCCTACCCGGGCACCCTGCGCGAGACCCTCGGCCTCACGGTCGAGGAGTTCTCGCCCCTGCTGAAGGACCAGCGGGTACGGCTGACCGGCCCCGACGGCTCCGAACTGACCGGCGACGTGTGGACCGAGTTCGTCGTCCCGGGCGCCGCCGAGACCGTCTGGACCTATGCCGACGGCCTCACCGCCGGCCGCCCGGCCGTCACCCGCCACCAGCTGGGGGAGGGCACCGCCTGGTACGTGTCCACGCGCCTGGACGCCCACGGCCTGGACGCCCTGCTCGGCTGGGCCGCCGAGGACGCCCGGATCGCGCCCCGCGCCGAACTGCCCCGCGACGTCGAGGTGGTCCGCCGCACCGGCGGGTCCGGCACCTTCCTCTTCGCGATCAACCACACCGCCACCGACGCCAAGGTGCCCCTGGAGGCGCACGGCACCGAACTGCTCACCGGCGAGCGCGCCGCGGGCCGGCTCGCGGTCCCGGCGGGCGCCGTGCGGGTCGTACGACTCGACGGCTGAACCGCGGCGCGGGCCCCGGGGCCGCCGTGCCCGCGCCCGCCCAGACTCCCCTCCGTCCGTGAGCGCCACGAGAGCCGCGGGCGGAGGGGCGCTCCTCCGGCCGTACCCGGATTCCGGCCGCACCGGATTCCGCTCGCACCGGAGGACACCCCCAACCCCAGTCACGTCGAAGGGACGACGGACGATGATGTTCCATCCCAGACGCACCATCAGAGCCCTGCTGCTGCCGCTCCTGGCCGGGCTCGCCCTCACCGCCCTCCCCGCGCAGACCGCCCAGGCGGCGAGCACCCTCACCAACGGCGGCTTCGAGTCGGACGGTGCGGGCGTGGCCACGCCCACCGGCTGGTCGGAGTACGGCGACACGGGCGCCTCGTACACCGAGTCCGGCGGCCACAGCGGCAGTTACCGGCTGAGCCACTACTCGGCCTCCGCCTACAAGGTGGAGACCTACCAGTACCTGTCGGGGCTGACCAACGGCACCTACACCCTCACCGCCTGGACCCGATCCAGCGGCGGGCAGAACTCCGCCTACATATCCCTGAAGAACTGCGGAAGTTCGGACCAGAGGACCGACCTGCCGGTCTCCACCAGCAGCTGGGTGCGGATCGTCACCTCGATCGCCGTCACCAACAACCAGTGCACGATCAGCGTCTACTCGGACGCCAACGCGGGCAACTGGATCAACGTCGACGACCTGACCTTCGCCTCCGGGTCGACAGGCCTTTCGATCAAGGGTGCCGACATCTCGTCACTGGCCAAGAGCGAGGCCAAGGGCGGGGTCTACAAGACCAGTTCCGGCACCACCGGGGACGCGGTCACCATCCTCAAGAACGCCGGGATGAACTACGCGCGCCTGAAGGTCTGGGTCAACCCGGCCGACGGCTACAACGACAAGGCCCATGTCCTCGCCATGGCCAAGCGGATCAAGGCGGCCGGCATGAAGCTGCTGGTCGACTTCCACTACTCGGACACCTGGGCCGACCCGGGCAAGCAGACCAAGCCCGCCGCCTGGTCCGGCCACTCCTACAGTCAGCTGAAGACCGACGTGTACAACCACACGTACGACGTCCTGAACGCGCTGAAGGCCCAGGGCACCACCGCCGACATGGTCCAGATCGGCAACGAGATCAACGGCGGCATGCTCTGGTCCGAGGGCTCCACCGACAACTGGTCCCAGCTCGCCGGCCTCATCAACTCCGGCTACAGCGCGGCGAAGGCGGTCTCCTCGTCCACCCAGGTCGCCCTGCACCTGGCCAACGCGGGCGACGACGCCACGGTCCGCTGGTGGTTCGACAACGCCAAGACCTACGGCATCAACTACGACGTGATCGGGCTGTCGTACTACGGCTACTGGCACGGCTCGCTGGCCGCCGCCCAGACCACCCTGGACGACGTCGCCTCCCGCTACTCCAAGCCGGTCTTCGTCGCCGAGACCGCCTACCCGTTCACCCTCGCCCAGGACGACTCGCTGGAGAACCAGATCGACACCAGCGGCGAACTGGTCACCGGCTACCCGGCCACCGCCACCGGCCAGCTGGCCTGGATGAACTCCGTCGCGAACATCGTCGAGGCCGTCCCGAACGGCCGTGGCCTCGGCGTCTTCTACTGGGAGGCGACCTGGACCGCCGTCACCGGCAACGGCTGGGACCCGACCGACGCCACCTCCGGCAACGGCTGGGAGAACCAGGCCCTGTTCGGCTACGACGACAAGGCGCTCTCCTCCATGGCGTGGTTCAGCCACCGCTGAGCCACCACTGACGGGGGCCCGGCCGTAAGGGGACGGTCGGGCCCCTCCGTCCTGTCCGGGGCGGGGGCCGCCGGTCCAGGTCCCGGTTCGGCTGCCCGGAACCCGCTCCGCGGGCAAGCCCCCGACCGGCCGATCTCGTACGGCCGTTCGATCTCGGACAACGCGTCCGACTCCCTGACGTGGGGGCTTCGGCTGCGGGACAGTGGGAACACACACTGCGAGGAGGCAGGAACGGAGGCCGGTCGGATGCTGAGGAAGCCCACGAGCGCAAGCCGCCTGGAGATTCTGGACTGGCTCAAGGATCCGGCGGCCCACTTCCCGCCCCAGCGCCACGCCGACCTCACCGAGGACGGCGTCACCGTCCGGGCCGTCGCCGCCAAGCTCGGGGTCTCCCGCAGGGTCGCCGGCACCCATCTGGGCCTGCTCGCCCGTCTCGGCCTGCTGCGCACCAAGCGCATCCGGTACCGCGTCTACTACCGGCGCGACGAGATCCGGATCGCCGAAGTGGCCCGGATGTTCGAGAAGGGCTGGTGAGACCGGTTCCGCCTGCCACCATGGGACTCATGGACCGACCCACGCGCCTCGTCCCCCTCCACTACGTCGCCATCGGCGGCCGGGGCCCGGAGGACGTGGTGACCGATCCGGACGGCGGGGTCCTGACCGGCGTGGAGGACGGCCGCATCCTGCGCCTGGACGGACTCGGCGACCCGGACACCGCCCGGGTCCGCACGCTCGCCCGCACCGGCGGCCGCCCGCTCGGGCTCGACCTCCTCCCCGACGGCGACCTGCTGGTCTGCGACGCGGAACGCGGCCTGCTCCGCGTCGGCCTCGCCGACGGCGCCGTCCACGTCCTCGCCGACACGGTCGAGGGGGAGCCGCTGCGGTTCGCGAGCAACGTGGTCGCCCTGCCCGACGGCACCGTGTACTTCACCGCCGCCAGCCGCCGCTTCCCCCTCGGCCAGTGGATCGGCGACATCGTCGAGCACAGCGGCACCGGCCGCCTGCTGCGCCTCGCGCCGGGCGCCGGCACGGCCGAAGTGGCCTGGGAGGGCTTCCAGTTCGCCAACGGGCTGACCGTGAGCGGCGACGGCACCTTCCTGGTCGTCGCCGAGACCGGCGGGTACCGCCTCACCCGCTACTGGCTCACCGGCCCGCGCACCGGCAGTGCGGAGTTCTTCGCCGAGCTCCCGGGCATGCCCGACAACATCTGGCGCGAGGACGACCTCATCTGGGTCGCCCTCGCGGGCCCGCGCAACCCCCCGCTCGACCTCCTCCACCGCGCCCCGCTCGCCGTCCGCCGGGCGGCCGCCCGGGCCGCCGTGCACGCCCCCTACCGCCCCGTCGGCACCGTCGCCGTCCTGGCGCTCGACGACCACGGCCGGGTCGTCCACCACCTGGCCCGCCGCAACTCCGGCTTCCGCATGGTCACCAGCGTCTGCCGGACCGGCCGCCACCTAGTCCTCGGCAGCGTCCGGGAGCCCGGCGTCGCGGTCTGCGCTGCCCCCACCGCGAAGTGACCGCCGGGTACGCCCGGCGGTACCCTGAGGCACCCGTCAGGGGGCGGTGCCGAACAGGAGACGTACGACCATGACAGCCCCGGAAGCCGAGAGCCTCCGCGTCCAGCCGAGCCCCCAGCGGCGGCCCGAGTGGCGTGCCCAGGCACCGGTCGTCGCGGTGGTCGCGGCCGGCGGCGCGATCGGGGCCGTGGCCCGCTACGCCCTCGCCCTGGCCCTGCCCACGGCCGCCGGGGGATTCCCCTGGGCGACCTTCTGGACGAACGTCATCGGCTGCGCGGTGATCGGCGCGTTCCTGGTCCTGATCACCGAGGGACTCCCGGCGCACCGCCTGGTCCGCCCCTTCTTCGGCACCGGCGTCCTCGGCGGCTTCACCACCTTCTCCACCTACTCCGTCGACATCCAGAAACTGGTCGACCACGGCCGGCCCGGCACCGGCCTCGCCTACCTCGCCGCGACCCTGTGCGCGGCCCTCGCGGCGGTGTGGTGCGCCGCGACCGTGACCCGTCGTGTCCTCACCCGGAGGCAGCGATGACGAGACTGACCGGCCGTGCCCTGCGCCTGACCGTCTACATCGGCGAGGACGACACCTGGCACCACAAGCCCCTCTACACGGAGATCGTGCACCGGGCGCACACGGCCGGACTGGCCGGAGCCAGCGTCTTCCGGGGCATCGAGGGCTTCGGCGCCTCCTCCCGTATCCACACCTCCCGGCTGCTCTCCCTGAGCGAGGACCTGCCGGTGGCGGTGGTCGTCGTGGACACGGAGGAGCGGGTCCGGGCGTTCCTGCCACAGCTGGACGAACTGGTGACCGAGGGACTCGTGACCCTGGACGACGTCGAGGTCATCAGGTACGTCGGCCGGGCCGACGACACCGGCAAAACGGACGTGAAGGGTAAGAAGTCGTTGTGAACTGGCTGTTGGTGGTCCTCGGCGCCGTCGTCGGTGCTCCGCTGCGCTATCTCACCGACCGGGCCGTCCAGGCCAGGCACGACTCCGTCTTCCCCTGGGGCACCTTCGTGGTGAACGTCACGGGCTGCCTGATCCTGGGCCTGCTGACCGGCGCCGCCTCGGCGGGAGCGGCGAGCCCGCACCTCCAGCTGCTCCTCGGCACCGGGCTCTGCGGGGCGCTGACGACGTACTCGACGTTCTCGTACGAGACGCTGAGGCTGACCGAGACCGGTGCCGGGCTCTACGCTGCCGCCAACGTCGTCGCGAGCCTCGTGGCGGGGCTCGGGGCGGCCTTCGCCGGAGTGGCGGTCGCCCAGGCCGTCTGGGCCTAGGACTTGCCTCTCACCCCTCCGTTGTAAGACTGTCTACAGCACTGTCGACCAAACTCTGCAGAACTGGATCCCATGAGCGCCATCTCCGTCGGTCAGGCCGCCGTCCTCGGGGTAGTCGAGGGGGTGACCGAGTTCCTTCCCGTGTCCTCCACCGGCCACCTCAAGATCACCGAGGGGCTCATGAACATCCCCGTCGACGACCAGTCCGTCGTCGGGTTCTCGGCCGTCATCCAGGTCGGCGCCATCGCCGCCGTGCTCGTGTACTTCTTCAAGGACATCAAGCGCATCGTCTCCGCCTGGGGCCGGGGGCTGGTCAACAAGAACGAGCGCTACCACCACGACTACAAGTTCGCCTGGTGGGTGATCGCCGCGACCATCCCGATCGTCGTGGTCGGCCTCGCCGCCAAGAAGCTCGTCGAGGGGCCACTGGGCTCGTTGTGGGTGGTGGCCGGCTCGCTGATCGTCGGCTCCGGTGTGATGTGGGCGGCGGACCAGATGGGCCGCCACAAGCGCGGTGAGGACGACACCTCCTTCAAGGACGCGATGCTGGTCGGCTGCTCGCAGATCCTCGCCCTGCTCTTCCCCGGCTTCTCCCGCTCCGGCGCCACCATGTCCACCGCGCTCATCCTGGACCTGGACCGCGTCGCCGCCACCCGCCTCTCCTTCTTCCTCGGCATCCCGGCCCTGACCGGCGCCGGCATCTACGAGCTCAAGGACGCGCTCGGCGCGGGCGTGGGCGCCGCCCCGCTGGCCGTCGGCACGATCGTCTCCTTCGTGGTCGCCTACGCCTCCATCGCCTGGCTGCTGAAGTTCGTCGCCAAGCACTCCTTCAACGCGTTCGTGATCTACCGGATCGTGATCGGCCTGGCGCTCTTCGGCCTCCTCGCCGCGGGCACCATCAACGCCTGACGGCCGCCGTCCCACGAGTCACAGCTCCGCCACGGGGTGTGATGCCTGCATTCAGGCGTCGCACCCCGTGAATGTTTCCTTTCCGGAAACCTTGACAGCGTCCTCACGCAACCCGGAACATCTCACCCGTGAACCTGTCAGACAGCCCGACAGCCGGACAGCCCCCGCGGCGCGTGAGCGCCATGGAGGCGGTACTGGCGCACCTGCGCGCCGCCATCGAGCGCGGCGAGTACGCCGTGGGCGACAAGCTCCCCTCCGAGGCGGAGCTCTGCCGCACCCTGGAGATCAGCAGGCCCGTCCTGCGCGAGGCCCTGCGGGCCCTGCAGACGATGGGCCTGACCGTCTCCAAGACCGGCAAGGGCACCTTCGTGGTCGCCAACGCCGTCGAGGACCCCACCTTCGGCGACTACGCGGCCAGCGACCTGCTCGAAGTGCGCCGGCACATCGAGATCCCGGTCGCCGGGTACGCGGCGCTGCGCCGCACCCCGGAGAACCTTGACCACCTGGCCCATCTGCTCGACCGCATGGAGCGGGAGACGGACACCACCGCGTGGGTCGCGATGGACACCCTCTTCCACCTGGCCGTCGCCGAGGCCGCCCAGAACCCGGTCTTCCGCCGGGTCATCGAGGAGATCCGGGACGCACTGGCGCGTCAGTCGGCCTTCCTCAACGAACTGGGCGGCCGCCGCGAGCAGTCCAACCGGGAGCACCGGGCCATCGTCGAAGCGCTGACCGACGGTTCCGAGATCGACGCCGTGGACGCCATGAGCCACCACCTCGACCGCGTCGAGACCACCCTCACCCACATCGTGCGCCCCACGCGCACGGACCAGCACAAGGAAGGCGGAACCGAGGCGTGAGCGAACAGCACCTCAAAGACGAGACGCGCCCCTCGTCCCGTCACGTCGACGCCGGGGACCACGGCTACAGCAAGTCGCTGAAGCACCGGCACGTCAACATGATCGCCATCGGCGGCGCCATCGGCACCGGCCTCTTCCTCGGCGCGGGCGGCCGCCTCGCCGACGCAGGACCCTCCCTCTTCGTCGCGTACGCGATCTGCGGAGTCTTCGCCTTCCTCGTCGTACGCGCCCTCGGCGAACTCGTCCTGTACCGCCCGTCCTCCGGCGCCTTCGTCTCGTACGCCCGGGAGTTCCTGGGCGAGAAGGGCGCCTACACCGCGGGCTGGATGTACTTCCTGAACTGGGCGACCACCGGCATCGCCGACATCACCGCGGTCGCCACCTACACCCACTACTGGGGGATGTTCTCCGACATACCCCAGTGGGTGATCGCCCTGATAGCCCTGGCCGTGGTCCTCACCGTGAACCTGATCTCGGTCAAGATCTTCGGCGAACTGGAGTTCTGGTTCGCGATCGTCAAGGTCAGCGCCCTGGTCGTCTTCATGGTCATCGGCATCTTCCTGCTGGTCACCCAGCACCCGGTGGACGGCACCACCCCCGGCCCGTCCCTGATCACCGACAACGGCGGCATCTTCCCCAACGGCCTGCTGCCCATGCTGCTGATCATCCAGGGCGTCGTCTTCGCCTACGCCTCGGTCGAGCTGGTCGGCGTCGCCGCCGGTGAGACCGAGAACCCCGAGAAGATCATGCCGAAGGCGATCAACTCGATCATGTGGCGGGTGGGCCTGTTCTACGTCGGCTCGGTCGTCCTGCTCTCGATGCTGCTGCCCTGGAACAAGTACACGGCGGGACAGAGCCCCTTCGTCACCGTCCTCTCGCACATCGGCGTCCCGGCGGCCGGCGGCGTGATGAACCTCGTCGTCCTCACCGCGGCCATGTCCTCGCTCAACTCCGGCCTCTACTCCACCGGCCGCATCCTGCGCTCCATGGCCGTCAACGGCTCCGCCCCCAAGTTCACCGCCAAGATGAGCCGCACCCAGGTCCCGTACGGCGGCATCCTGCTCACCAGCGGCATCTGCGTCCTCGGCGTCGGCCTCAACTTCGTGGTCCCCGCCGACGCGTTCGAGATCGTCCTCAACTTCGCCGCGATCGGCATCATCTCCACCTGGGGCATGATCATGCTCTGCCACCTGCTCTTCTGGCGGAAGACCCAGAACGGCGAGCTCACCCGCCCCGGCTACCGACTGCCGGGCTCCCCCTGGACCGAGATCGTGACGCTGGCCTTCCTCGCCTCCGTCCTGGTCCTCATGTACGCCGACGGCGGCGCCGGACGCACCACCGTGCTGTGCCTGCCGCTGATCGTCGCCGCGCTGGTCGCCGGCTGGTACGCCATCCGCCGCCGCATCCCGCGCACGTCCACCGGAACCGACGCGTGAACCGCGCCCCGGTCCGTCCCACCTCACCCGAGACCAGGCAGTGATGCAGAGCAGTTCCCCCGCGGACGCACCCATCGTCCGTGAACCCCTCCACGCCCCCGTCGCCCACCTCATCCGCGGCGGGGTCGTCGAGGGCATCCACTACGGCTCCGTCGTCGTCCTCGGCGCCGACGGGGAAGTCCAGTTCCAGCTCGGCGACATCAAGGCCGCGTTCTACCCGCGCTCGGCCCTCAAGCCCGTCCAGGCCGTGGCCATGCTGCGGGCCGGGCTGCCCCTCGACGGCGACCTGCTCTCGCTGGCCGCCGCCAGCCACTCCGGCGAGGAGCGGCACCTCGCCGGGACCCGGCGGATCCTCGACCTCGCCGGACTGACCGAAGCCGACCTGCGCAACGTCCCCGACATGCCGTACGACCCGGCCGTGCGGGACACCTGGGTCCGGGAGGGACGGCAGCCGTCCCGCCTCGCCCAGAACTGCTCCGGCAAGCATGCGGCGATGCTGTGGACCGCGAAGCTCAACGGGTGGTCCCTGGCGGACTACCTGGAGCCCGAGCACCCGCTGCAGCAGGCGATCGCCGAGATCGTCGAGGACCTGACCGGGCAGCGGGTGGCGGCGACGACCGTGGACGGGTGCGGGGCGCCGCTGTTCTCCGTCTCCCTGCACGGGCTGGCGCGTGCGGTGTCGCGGATCGTGTCCGCCGCGCCGGGTACGCCCGAGGCGCGGGTCGCCGACGCGATGCGGGAGCACGCGGAGATGGCGTCCGGCGCGGGACGGGACGTGGCCGCGCTGATGGCGGCCGTGCCGGGGCTGCTGGCCAAGGACGGTTTCGAGGGCGTGCAGGTCGCTGCGCTGGCTGATGGCCGGGCGGTGGCCGTGAAGATCGCCGACGGGGCGAACCGGGCGCGGGTTCCGGTCGCCGCGGCCGCGCTGGCCAGGGCCGGGGTCGACCCGGGGCTGCTGACCGAGTTCGCCGGGGAGGCGTTGCTCGGTGGTGGCAGGGAGGTCGGGCGTGTGCGGCCCGTTCGTTCCCTGGAGCCGGTTTCGGTATGCGCCTAAGGGGCTGGGCGGCCATGTCGTGGGCGGCTGCGAGTCGTTTCCGGCTGGTCGCCCAGTTCCCCGCGCCCCTTGCGGGGCGCTCCAGTTCCGCCCTTGAAAAGTTCACCCCCTCCGAAAGAGGATCTCTACCCTCATGACCGTCCGTAGCGAGCATGACCTGCTCGGTGACCGTGATGTCCCCGCCGACGCCTACTGGGGTGTGCACACCCTGCGGGCCACCGAGAACTTTCCGATCACCGGTACGCCGATCTCCGCCTACCCGCACCTGATCGACGCCCTCGCCGCCGTCAAGGAGGCCGCCGCCCTCGCCAACGAGGAACTGGGGCTGCTGGCGCCGGAGAAGGCCGCGGCGATCGTCGCCGCCTGCCGGGAGATCCGGGCCGGCAAGCTGCACGACCAGTTCGTGGTCGACGTCGTCCAGGGCGGTGCCGGGACATCCACGAACATGAACGCCAACGAGGTCGTCGCCAACCGGGCCCTGGAGTTGATGGGGCATCAGAAGGGCGAGTACCGGTACCTGCACCCGAACGAGGACGTCAACCTCGGTCAGTCGACCAACGACGTCTACCCGACGGCCGTCAAGATCGCCACGGTCTTCGCGGTGCGCGGGCTGCTCAAGGCGATGGCCGTGCTCCAGGACTCCTTCGGGCGCAAGGCCGTCGAGTTCCGTGACGTGCTGAAGATGGGCCGTACCCAGCTGCAGGACGCGGTGCCGATGACGCTCGGGCAGGAGTTCTCGACGTTCGCCGTGATGCTGGACGAGGACCGCAGCCGGCTCGCCGAGGCCGTCGAGCTGATCCACGAGATCAACCTCGGCGCCACGGCGATCGGGACCGGGCTCAACGCGCCCGCCGGATACGCCGAGTCGGCCCGCCGGCACCTCGCCGGGATCACCGGGCTGCCCCTGGTCACCGCCGCCAACCTGGTGGAGGCGACCCAGGACTGCGGGGCGTTCGTCCAGATGTCCGGCGTGCTCAAGCGGGTCGCGGTCAAGCTCTCCAAGAGCTGCAACGACCTGCGGCTGCTGTCGTCCGGGCCGCGTGCGGGGCTCGGCGAGATCAACCTGCCGCCCGTGCAGGCCGGCTCGTCGATTATGCCGGGCAAGGTCAACCCGGTGATCCCCGAGGTCGTCAACCAGGTCGCCTTCGAGGTCATCGGCAACGACGTCGCCATCACCATGGCCGCCGAGGCCGGGCAGCTCCAGCTCAACGCCTTCGAGCCGATCATCCTGCACTCCCTGTCGAAGAGCATCACGCACCTGCGGAACGCCTGCCTGACGCTCGCCGAGCGCTGCGTGGACGGCATCACCGCCAACACCGAGGTGCTGCGGGCGACGGTCGAGAACTCCATCGGCCTGGTCACCGCCCTCAACCCGTACATCGGGTACACGGCGGCCACCGACATCGCCAAGGAGGCCCTCGTCACCGGCCGCGGGGTCGCCGAACTCGTCCTGGAGAAGGGCCTGCTGCCCGCCGAGCGGCTCGCCGACCTGCTGCGTCCCGAGGTCGTCGCCGGCAGCGGCTCACCCCTCGCCTGACCTGCGAGTACGCACCAGGACCGGCCCGGAGGCACAATAGTGATCATGACAATGACGTCGTCCCAAGCCTTCCTGCCGGTCCTGGAGCGCATCGCCGAGGAGACAGAGCGCACGCCGGGCCGCGGCCGCCCCGCCGACTACATCCCGGCGCTCGCCGCCTGCGACCCCCGCAGCTTCGGTATGGCCGTCGCCGAGCTCGACGGCACGGTCTACGGCGTCGGCGACTGGCGGCAGCCCTTCTCCACGCAGTCCATCACCAAGGTCTTCACCCTCGCCCTCGACCTGGCCCGCGAGGGCGACGAGCTCTGGGAACACGTCGGCCGCGAGCCCTCGGGCAACCCGTTCAACTCCCTGGTCCAGCTGGAGTACGAGCAGGGCATCCCGCGCAACCCGTTCATCAACGCGGGCGCCCTCGTCGTCACCGACCGCCTCCAGACCCGTACCGGAGACGCGGCCGGCGAGCTGCTGGCCTTCCTGCGCGCCGAGAGCGGCAACACCTCACTGGACTTCGACAAGGGGGTCGCCGCCTCCGAGTCCCAGCACGGCGACCGCAATGCCGCGCTGGCGCACTTCATGGCCTCCTACGGCAACATCGACAACGAGGTGCCGGTCCTCCTCGACCAGTACTTCCGCCAGTGCTCCGTAGCCGCCTCCTGCGCCGACCTGGCCCTGGCGACCACCTTCCTGGCCCGCCACGGCATCCGCGCCGACGGTACCCGCCTCCTCACCCGCAGCCAGGCGAAGCAGGTCAACGCGGTGATGCTGACCTGCGGGACGTACGACGCGGCGGGCGACTTCGCATACCGCGTCGGCCTGCCCGGGAAGAGCGGGGTCGGGGGCGGCATCATCGCCGTGGTGCCGGGCCGGTGCGCACTGTGCGTGTGGAGTCCCGGCCTGGACGAGCGCGGCAACTCGGTGGCGGGCGTGGCGGCACTCGACCGCTTCACGACGCTCACGGGTCTGTCGGTGTTCTGAGACGTTCGGCCGGTGATCCGGCGCCGGTTCAGGCGGGCATCGGCGGTGTTCCCCGGCCGACGGTGTCGAGCAGCAGTTCCGCGGCCACCGCCGCTCCGTCGGTGCGGATGCCGTCGGCCAAGGCCCGCGCGCGGGCGACGGTCTCGGGGGCGAGGGCCGTGGCGAGTGCGGCCGACAGGGACTCGGCGGTCGGAGCCGGCCCGTCGTGTGCCGCGCCGATGCCCAGGGCGGCGACCCGGCCGGCCCAGTAGGGCTGGTCCGCCGCCTGGGCCACCACCACCTGCGGGGCTCCGGCCCGGGCCGCCGTCGTCGTGGTGCCGGCGCCGCCGTGGTGCACGACGGCGGCCACCCTGGTGAACAGCGCCTGCTGGTTGACCTCGCCGACGACGAAGCAGTCGTCCCGGTCGTCGATCAGGGCCAGTTCGGCCCAGCCGCGGCCGACGAGTGCGCGGCGGCCGTGCGCGCGGACCGCCTCGATGGACACCCGGGCGATGTCCGCCGAGACGCCCCGCATGCTGCCGTACCCGACGAACACCGGGGGAGCGCCCGCGTCCAGGAAGGCCAGCAGGTCGTCCGGCAGCGGGCGTTCGTCCGGCAGGATCCACGCCCCGGTGTGCACGACGTCGAGTTCGGGGGTCTCCCGCCACGGGCCCAGGACCGGGTCCGAGGCCAGCCACGGCCGGTCGGTGAAGATGAAGCCGTGGACGTCGTCCACCGGCGGCAGGCCGACCGAGCTCCGGTGGGCGTTGAGGGCCTCGCCGTGCAGCGTGTTGAAGGTCCGGGCGTTGAGGTCCCACAGCGCCCGGTTGTCGGTCACTTCCGGAGGGAACGACTGGCCCGGCAGCAGCGCGGGGGGCGCCTGGTACGGCGACCGCAGCAGGAACGGGCAGAACGTCGCGTACACGTAGGGGATGCCGAGTTTCTCGGCCGCCGACCGTGAGGAGAAGTGCGCGAGCCCGGTCGCCAGGAGGGCGTCGCACCCCGCGGCGGCCGTGACGACCGTGTCGAACTGCGCGGCCAGCTCTGCCGCCCGCCGGGCGGCGGCCGATTCCGTCGACGGTGCCGCCATGGTGCCCATCGGCCTGCCGACCGCCACCAGTTCCACGTCGGCCCTGGCCAGCAGCCGGGCGAACACCTCGTCGGGCGGCGCGCAGACCCGTACCCGTGCGCCGAGTTCCCGCAAGCGCACCGCCAGCGCCACCAGCGGTTCGACATCTCCGCGCGATCCATACGTCGACAGCAACACACGCACTACGCGACTCCCGTTTTCGCAGGTACTGGCCTCGGTCGGCGATTCTGCGGCCTGGCCGGGGCCTTGCCGCAAGCCCCCCGGTGCGCTATACGTTGAGCACGGCAAGGAGGCGGAATCTCCTTGCCGTTGTCGGTCTTCAGGACGGCTGTCTATGCGCGGTCCCGACTCGGCTCGGCGGCGTCGTTCGAGGTGGTCCCGGGTCTGGTGTGGAGGACCTCGCGGGCCTGTTCCGCGGCGCGGGTGATGCTTTCGCCGACGAAGTCGAGGAAGCGGGCGACGTTCTCCAGGCGGTTGGCGGCAGGGGTCCGGGGGCCGAGGACGGCGACGCCCTGGCGTGCGGTGTCGGCGACCTGGGCGGTGCCGCGGGCGCTGGCGATCATCGACTGGTACCAGATGTCGTCGTCGACGATGTAGCGCTCGCGGCGGCCCTCGCCCTGTTCCCGGCGGGCGAGGCTCTGGCTCTCGAGGAACGCGATCGCCTTGGAGACGGACGCCGGGCTGACCTGGAGCCGCTGGACGAGTTCGGACGCGGTGAGGCTCCCCGAGTCGGTGAGGGTGATGGCGGCCATCACCCTGGCCGGCATCGCGGTCATGCCCGAAGCCATCATGACGGTGGTCAGCGTCTCCTCGTACTCCCGCACGGCCTCCGGGTCGCGTCCGTCGGCCGACGAGGGCATCTCGGCCCCCCGGGGTGCGGCCGGCCGGCGCCGGTGGGCCCGGCGTTCGGTGGCGCGGTGGGCGAGGTCGGCGCGGTAGGCGGTGGGGCCGCCGTTGCGCATCACCTCACGCGTGACCGTGGAGGTCGGACGGTCGAGGCGGCGGCCGATCTCGGCATAGGCGAGGCCGTCGGCCAGCCCCAGCGCGATCTGCCGGCGTTCCTGCTGGGTGAGTCTGCCTCCCGGCATCGCGATCTCCTTTGTGCCCCATGGCGGTCCCTGCTGCCCCCAGCGTAGCGTTCATCCCCAATTCATTGCAACGAATGCGTCGCCGTCGTTGCATTTAGCTCGAAGCTCAATGCAACACTTTGATGGCTTTGAGCTGCAAAGACTTAGGTTTTTTGCAACATGCATGTTGCCGGGATAATGAATGCAACGTAGCTTTTCGTTCATCGGAAACACCGAGTCACGGGAGAAGACGATGCAGAAGTTCGACACCCCCGCCCCGATCTCCGCCGTCCTGGACATCCCCGCCGGGCGCGTCCAGCTCATCGCCGCGGACCGCGCCGACACCACCGTCGAGGTCCTGCCCGCCGACCCCTCCAAGAGCCGCGACATCAAGACCGCCGAGCAGACCACCGTCACCTACGCCGACGGAGTCCTGCGGGTCACGGCCCCGGCTTCCGGCAACCAGCTCCTCGGCCCCTCCGGATCCCTGGAGGTCACCGTCCGGCTGCCCGCCGGCTCCGGCGTCGAGGCGAGGACGGCCGCCGCCGAACTCCGTGGTGTCGGACGCCTCGGCGACATCGCCTTCGAGGGTGCGTACCGCCAGATCAAGATCGACGAGGCCGCGAGCCTCCGCCTCACCGCGATCGACGGCGATGTCGAGGTCGGCCGGCTGGGCGGCCCCGCGGAGATCAGCACCGCACGGGGCGACATCCGGATCGACGAGGCCGGCCGCGGCACGGTCGTGCTCCGCACCCAGGACGGCGACATCTCCGTCACCGCCGCCGCCGGCGTCTCGGCCGCCCTGGACGCAGGCACCGACTACGGCCGTGTCAGCAACGCCCTCAAGAACGACGGCACCACCGAGCTCGACATCCGCGCCACCACGTCCCGGGGCGACATCACCGCCCGCAGCCTCTGAACACGCAGCACCCGCGCGGCCCTCGACAGCCGAACCCGAGGGCCGCACCGCCCGGGGTCGTCCGCGTCGACGCCCCCGGGCCCCGGGCGAACCACGGTACTCATCCTGGAAGTTGATTGCTCCGAGCGCCGCCGGAAGCCGCGCCCGCCCGGCCGGTGCGCCTGCTCACGCCTGAAGCCCCGGAACTCTCCGGCGTCCTGCCGAATCCCGAACCGGCGTACGGGGTGTGCCGTCCAGGGCCGTGCAGCGGACCGGTATCGTCCCGCACGACATGCCAGGCAGCCGGCCTGCGCCGAGGAGGAGCGTCATGACCAGTCGTCGGCACCTGGCCGGCTCGGACGAGGGACCGCCGGCGGGACCGCCGGCACCTCATGCCCCGGACGCGCAGGGCACGCTCCGCCTCTCGCTGGTGGTCGGGGCGCTCGGTGTGGTGTTCGGCGACATCGGGACCAGCCCGATCTACACCCTCCAGACCGTGTTCAACCCGGGTGACCCGCACCCCGTGCCGGTGACCACGGAGAACGTGTACGGGGTGGTGTCCCTGGTGTTCTGGTCGGTGATGATCATCGTCACGGTCACCTACGTGCTGCTCGCGATGCGCGCCGACAACGACGGTGAGGGCGGCATCATGGCGCTGATCACCCTGTTGCGCCGCTGGAGCGGCCCGCGGGGCGCGCGGGCCGCCGTCGTCCTGGCGGCGCTGGGCATCTTCGGGGCGTCGCTGTTCTTCGGCGACAGCATGATCACACCGGCGATCTCGGTGCTGTCCGCGGTCGAGGGCCTGAAGGTCGTCGAGCCGTCGTTCGGTGACGCGGTCGTGCCGATCACCGCGGTGATCATCGTGGTGCTGTTCCTGGTGCAGCGCAGGGGGACCGCGGCGGTGGGCCGGGTGTTCGGGCCGGTCATGATCGTCTGGTTCCTGACCATCGGCGCGTGCGGCGTCGTCGGCATCACCGACCACCCCGAGATCCTCAAGGCCCTGTCGCCCACCTACGCCGTGGGCTTCCTGTACGGCCACTTCGGCACCGCCTTCTTCGCCCTGGCCGCGGTCGTGCTCGCGGTCACCGGCGCCGAGGCGCTCTACGCCGACATGGGCCACTTCGGGCGCAGCCCGATCACGCGCGCCTGGATGTTCCTCGTCTTCCCGGCGTGCGTCCTCAGCTACCTGGGCCAGGGCGCGCTGATCCTCGCCGACCCGGGCAACATCAGCAGCCCGTTCTTCCTGCTCGTACCGGGCTGGGCACGCTGGCCGATGATCCTGCTGGCCACGGCCGCCACGGTGATCGCCTCCCAGGCGGTGATCACCGGCGCGTACTCGGTCACCTCCCAGGCGGCCCAGCTGGGTTATCTGCCGAGGCTGCGGATCGCGCACACCTCCGAGTCCGCCGCGGGCCAGATCTACGTCCCGTGGATCAACTGGCTGCTGATGGTCTCGGTCCTCACCCTGGTCTTCGCGTTCCGCAGCTCCGCGGCGCTGGCCTTCGCCTTCGGCATGGCGGTCACCGGCACCATCACCATCACCACCCTGCTGTTCTTCTACGTCGCCCGCGCCCAGTGGGGCACCCCGCGCTGGCTGATCGGTACCGGCGCCGCGCTGCTGCTGACGGTGGACCTGCTGTTCGTCGCCGCCAACCTGACCAAGCTGGTCCACGGCGCGTGGCTGCCGCTGCTGATCGGCCTCACCGTGTTCACCGTCATGACCACCTGGCAGCGCGGCCGCGAGCTCGTCACCGCCGAACGAGCCCGTCAGGAAGGCTCGTTGGCCGAGTTCGTCGACCACCTGCGCAGCGGTGAGGTCCCGACGATCCGGATCCCGGGTACCGCGGTCTTCCTCAACCGGGGCAAGGAGACCGCGCCGCTGGCGATGCGGGCCAACGTCGAGCACAACCACGTGCGCCACGACCACGTGGTGATCCTGTCCCTCGAAACCGAGCCCGTGCCCCGGGTTCCGGACGACCGGCGCAGTGCCGTCGACGCTCTCGGATACGGCGACGACGGGATCATCCATG
This sequence comes from Streptomyces sp. NPDC058464, assembly GCF_042721035.1. NCBI lineage: Bacteria > Bacillati > Actinomycetota > Actinomycetes > Kitasatosporales > Streptomycetaceae > Streptomyces > Streptomyces sp. NPDC058464. The sequence goes on along the minus strand of NZ_JBHXMA010000001.1, from coordinate 107,605 downwards.
TCACCGCGCGGTTCGGCTACATGGAGACACCGGACGTGCCCGCCGTGCTGGCGGCGCTCGACCCGGCGACGACGGAGGGGCGGTTGCAGCTCGACGAGGCGTCCTACTTCCTGTCGAAGATCGAGCTCCGGCGCGGGACGGCGCCCACGATGGCGTCCTGGCGCAAGCGGCTGTTCATCGCCACCTCCTACATCACGGCCGATGCCGCCGAGTACTTCGGCCTGCCCCGCGACCGGACGGTCATCATGGGCTCGCACATCGACGTGTAGGCGACCGCCGACCCCCACAGCGGGACCGGGCCACCCCGCGGACAACCGGCCGTGATAGACAACGCCGTTGTGAGGGTCGGCCGCCGACGGCCGCGGAACGACGGGAGAGTACAGCCGTGTTGTTGAGGACCTTTCGCTGGGCGTTCCTGGTCACCGCGGTCGGCCTGGCGGCCGGGGTGCTGTACGACGGCTGGGCCGCCCTCGGGATCGTGGCGATCCTGGCCGTCCTGGAGGTGTCCCTGTCGTTCGACAACGCTGTCGTCAACGCCGGGATCCTGAAGAAGATGAACGCCTTCTGGCAGAGCATCTTCCTCACGGTGGGCGTGCTCATCGCCGTGTTCGGCATGCGGCTCGCCTTTCCGGTCGTCATCGTCGCCATCACCGCCAAGCTCAATCCGTACGACGCGGTGAACCTGGCGCTGACCGACAAGGACCGCTATGAGCAGCTGGTCACCGACGCCCACCCGGCGATCGCGGCCTTCGGTGGCATGTTCCTGCTGATGATCTTCCTCGACTTCGTCTTCGAGGACCGGGACGTCCAGTGGCTGGGCTGGATCGAGCGCCCGCTGGCCAGGCTCGGCAAGGTCGACATGCTGGCGGTCTGCATCGCCCTGATCGTCCTGCTCGTCACGTCGTTCACCTTCGCCGCCCACGCCCACCAGCACGGCGGCGCGCACGCCGACAAGGCACAGACGGTGCTGGTCTCCGGTATCGCCGGTCTGATCACGTACCTGGTCGTGGGCGGTCTGTCGGGCTACTTCGAGAACCAGCTGGAGGAGGACGAGGAGAGCCAACGGCGGGGTGGGGGCTCGGCGGTGCTGCTGGCGGGCCGGGCCGCGTTCTTCATGTTCCTCTACCTGGAGGTCCTGGACGCGTCGTTCTCCTTCGACGGCGTGATCGGCGCCTTCGCCATCACCAACGACATCGTGCTGATGGCCCTCGGCCTCGGCATCGGCGCGATGTACGTCCGCTCGCTCACCGTGTACCTGGTCCGGCAGGGCACCCTGGACGACTACGTCTACCTGGAGCACGGCGCCCACTACGCGATCGGCGCGCTGGCCGTGATCCTCATGGTCACCATCCAGTACCAGATCAACGAGGTCGTCACCGGCCTGGTCGGCGTCGTCCTGATCGGCTGGTCGTTCTGGTCCTCCGTCCGCCGCAACCAGCGGCTGGAGGCGGCCGAGACAGGGTCGGAGACCGCCGAAGCGGTGCGTGTCCCCTAGGACTTCCGGCACGCGGACAGCCGGGAGAACGCCGGAGACGGAGGGTGCGGCCCCTCCGACGACGACGGTCGACCACCCACAGGTAACAACCAGGCCCCTCCCAAGAAAACACCCCGTCGCTTTCCGGCCACCCGCAATTGACACGCTGACCCAGTGTTGGCCATGGCTTTCCCCGTCGATCTCCGCCGCTGCCAGGTACTCGGCCTGGCCGGCACCGCGTTCCTCGCCCTGGGAGGTGAGACAGCCGGCGCCCTCCCCGTGGAGGACCTGCTCGCACCCAGCTCGGTGCAGGCGGCGTTCGGCCTGGTCGGCGTCTACTTCGGCGTCGTCCTGCTGATCGCGGCGTGGCTGCTGCTCGGCCGCCTCGTGCGCGGTGCCGAGCCGCCCACCCCGCGGCAACTGCTGCTGGTCCTCGCCGTCTGGGCGGCCCCGCTGCTGCTCGCGCCCCCGCTGTTCAGCCGGGACGTGTACAGCTACCTCGCGCAGGGCGCCATGGTCGACGCGCACATGGACGTCTACACGTCGGGACCCGCCCAGCTCGGCGGCCCGCTGGCCGACGAGGTCGCGCCGGTGTGGCAGAACACCGCGGCCCCGTACGGCCCCGCGTTCATGGGCGTGGCCTCGCTGCTGTCCGGACTGACCCGGGGCGAACTCCCGGCCGGGCTCTTCGGGATGCGGCTGGTCGCCCTGTTCGGGGTCGGCCTGATGGCGGCCGCGCTGCCCCGCCTCGCCCGGCACAGCGGCGCCGACCCGGCCGCCGCGCTCTGGCTCGGCGCCCTCAACCCGCTGGTGCTGCTGCACCTGGTCGCGGGCGCCCACAACGACGCGATCATGCTCGGTCTGCTGGGCCTCGGCCTGGTCGCGGCGCTCGGCCGCTGGCCGGTCCTCGGGGCCGTACTGGTCACGCTCGCGGCGCTGGTGAAGGCGCCGGCGGCGCTCGGTCTGCTCGCGGTGATCGTCGTACAGGCGCGCAAGGGCCGCAGTCCCGTGCGGGCCACCCTGACGACGGTGATCGCCTCCGGGGCGACGACGGTGGTGGCGACCGCGGTCGCCGGGACGGGGTACGGGTGGATAAGGGCGCTCGACACGCCCGTCTCCCCGCACAACTGGGCGCTCAGCAGCCTGCTCGGCCGGGCCACGGGCCGGATCCTCGAACACTTCGGCAGCGACCTGGCGCCGCTCGCGGTCCCGGCCTGGCATCTGCTCGGGCTGGCGCTCACCGCGGTGACCGTACTGCTGATATGGGTCCGGCTGCGGCCCCGCCCGGTCTACGCCCTCGGCCTGAGCCTGGCCGCGGTCGCCGCCTTCGGGCCGGCGATCCGCCCCTGGTACGCCATCTGGGGCCTGTTCCTGATAGCGGCGGCGGCGCCCAGCACCTCGGTACGGCACCGGGTCGCGGCCGTCACCGGAGTGCTCGCCCTCGCCGTGCTGCCGAGCGGCGGTCCCGCCGACATCGGCCAGCTGGTCCTGGCCGTCTCCGGCGGGGTGCTCGGCGTGGTCGTGCTGTGGCAGGCCCACCAGGCCGCGCAGGCCCCGGCCGTGGGACGTACCGCATGAGAGGCCCGAGCGGACCGCGGTCCGACCGGGGGAGACTGCTGCTCGTCCTGGTCCTCGTCGCCGCCGTGACCGCGTTCACGGCCACCGTGCCACTGCTGCGCGACTGGTTCGACCTGCGCGTGTACTACGGCACCGTGCACACCTGGGTGCATCACGGCGGCCGGATCTACGACTACCGGGTGCCCGGGACGGCGTACGGGTTCACGTATCCGCCGTTCGCCGCCGTCGGCATGCTGCCCATGGCGCTGGTGGGGCTGCACCTGGCCATCGCCGCCTCGCTGCTGCTGAACCTGGCCGCACTGGCGTTCGTGCTGCGGATCCTGGCCGGGCCGGGCTGGCGGCGCTGGGGCTGGTACCGCTGGGCGCTGGCGCTGTGCGCGCTGGCCCTGTTCGAGCCGTTGCGGGACACCTTCAGCTTCGGACAGGTGAACCTGATACTGCTCGCCCTGGTGCTGGTCGACTGCTGTCTGCTGCGCAGCGGGCGGGGCCGCTGGGCCGGCGTCGGTATCGGGCTCGCCGCCGCGATCAAGCTCACGCCCGCGCTGTTCATCGGCATGCTGCTGATCGGCCGCAAGTGGCGCGCGGCCGCTGTCGCCACGGCCGTGGCGATCGCCGCGACCGGGCTCGCGGCCTGGGCCGACCCGAGGGCGTCCCGCTTCTACTGGACGCAGGCGCTCTGGGACACCAACAGGGTCGGCCGCCTCGACTACGTCTCGAACCAGTCGCTGCAGGGCGTACTGGCCCGGCTCGGCCATCCGGACAAGCCGCTGTGGGCGATCGTGGTGCTGCTCACGCTCGCCGTGTGGGCGTGGCGGACCCGCAAGGCCGTGGCGGCCGACGACTGGACGGCCGCCTTCGCGCTCACCGGGCTCGCGGCCTGCCTGGTCAGCCCGATCACCTGGGTGCACCACCTGGTGTGGGTGCTCCCGTCGTTCGCGCTGCTGGCCCGCGCCGGGCACCCGCGGATCGCGGGCGCCCTCTACGCGGTGATGTGCACCAGCGTGGTGTGGCTGTGGTTCGACGACGCGTCCGGCATCGACGGGTTCCTCGGCAGCAACATCTACACCTGGATCACGCTGGGCCTGCTGCTGGGCCTGCCGGTCGGTCAGTCCCGCCCGGAGCGCTCGCCCCTGAGCCGCATCGCCAGGGTGACGGCGCCCGCGCCGAGCACCGCGAAGCCCGCGGCGATGGCGGTGTCCGACCAGCCGGAGTCGTCCTCGGGTGCGGTGGCCGCCGCCATCGGCACGGTGCTCGGATCCGGCCGGGGCCGCGGCGTGGCCCGCAGAGCGTCCAGCGAGCCCACCGGGTCAACCCGTCCGGCCGCCTCGAAACCCCAGTCGAGCAGCTGACGGGCCTCGTCGTACACGCCGCCGTCCTGAGGGTTCATCACCGTCACGAGGAGGGTGCGCCCGCCGCGCCGGGCGGCGGCGACGAGGGTGTTGCCGGCGTTGGTGGTGTAGCCGTTCTTGATCCCGATCAGGCCGGGGTACCGCCCCACACCGTCCTCGCCGGTCAGCAGGCGGTTGGTGTTCTCGATGCCGAAGGACCAGCCGGCGCCGTCGGGGAAGCGGGCCTCGGCGGTGGAGCAGTACCGCGCGAAGTCGGGGTTGCGCAGCCCTTCCCGGCCGAACACCGCGAGGTCGAAGGCGGAGGAGACCTGCCCCGGCGCGTCGTAGCCGTCGGGGGACTCGACGTGGGTGTCGAGGGCGCCCAGGGACCGGGCGTTGGCCTGCATCCGGGTGGCGGTGCGGTCCCAGCCCCCGTCGAGTGCGGCCAGGACGTGCACGGCGTCGTTGCCGGAGCTGAGGAAGACCCCGCGCCACAGGTCGGACACCCGGTAGGTGTGGCCCGCCTCGACGCCGACCACGCTGCTGTCCTCGGGGACGTCCGCCAGTTCCCGGGACGTCACCCGGTGCGGGAGGTCGGCGGGCAGGACGGGCAGCACGGTGAGCGCGAACAGGGTCTTCAGGGTGCTGGCCGGCGGCAGTCTGCGGTGGGCGTGGCTCGCCGCCAGCACCTGGCCGGTGCCCGCGTCGGCGACCAGCCAGGAGAGCGCGGAGACGTCCGGGAGCTCCGGGGTCCCGGCGTGCGGCCGCACCTGGGTGCCGGACCGGTAGAGCAGCGACGGCCCGGGTACCACCGCCCTCGGGGGCGGGGCGGGGTCCCGCGCCCGGGTGCCGGCCGCGGCCGTGCCGGGCGTCAGCGCCAGCAGGCCCGCCAGGCAGACGGCGCAGGCCGACACCGCGGCTCGCCGAGGGAGTCGGTCAGGGAATCCGATCGTCATATGATCAACGTAGGAATGGTGGCGATGCCCCGCGCGCTGCACGGGCCGGTCGGACGACGTGCGCAACCCGGATGCCGCACGCCCGGCCCCGGTCCCGGCCCGCCGGGAGGGGCGCCCGGTGTCAGCCCGCCGGCATCGGCGCCCGGTGTCAGCCCGCCGGCAGGGTCGGCTGCACACGCCGCAGGAAGGTCGCGTTGTCCGGGGTCTCCCGCAGCCGCTCCAGGAGCGTCTCCAGGCCGCTCGGGGTGCCCTCGCGGCTCTGCAGAGCCCGGCGCAGTCCACGGACGGCGGTCAACTCGGCCGGGGTGAGCAGGAGTTCCTCGCGGCGCGTGCCGGACGGGGCGATGTCCAGGGCCGGGAAGACCCGCCGGGAAGCCAGCTCGCGGTCCAGGCGCAGCTCCATGTTGCCGGTGCTCTTCAGCTCCTCGAAGAAGTAGCCGTCGGCCCGGGAGCCGGTGTCCACCAGGACGGTGGCCAGGATGGTGAGCGAGCCGCCCTCCTCGGCCTTGCGGGCGGCGCCGAAGAACCGCTTGGGGCCGAGCAGCGCGCCGGCGTCGACACCGCCGCTGAGGGTGCGGCCGTTGGAGGCGGCCGCGTTGTTGTGGGCCCGGCACAGCCGGGTCAGGGAGTCGAGCAGGATGACGACGTCCTTGCCCTCTTCGACGAGCCGCTTGGCGCGCTCGACGACGAGTTCGGCGAGGGCGATGTGCTCCTTGGCGGGCCGGTCGAAGGTGGAGGCGTACACCTCGCCGCGCACCGAGCGCCGCATGTCGGTGACCTCCTCGGGGCGCTCGTCGAGCAGCAGCACCATCAGGTGGCACTCCGGGTGGTTGCCGGCGACGGCGGCCGCGAACTGCTGGAGCAGCACGGTCTTGCCGGTCTTCGGCGGGGCCACGATCAGTCCGCGCTGTCCCTTGCCGACCGGCGCGAACAGGTCGGCGACCCGTCCGGCGAGCCCGGCGGCGGGGTGTTCGAGGCGGATCCGCTCGTGCGGGTGCAGCGGCGTCAGATCGCGGAAGTTCCGGCGGCCGCGCAGCTCGTCGGGTGTACGGCCGTTGACGCGCGTGATCTCGGTCAGCGTGCGCCGGTCGGTGCTGACGCCCTCGACGAGGTCGCCCTTGCGCAGGCCGTGACGGCGGATCAGCGCCGGGGAGATCTGGAGGTCGGCGGGGGTGGACAGGCAGTCCGGGGCCCGCAGCCGGCCCTTCCCGCTCTGGTCGGTGTCGAGGACACCGGTGACGGACCGGCCCGCGGGCCGGTCCTGCTGCTGTACGGGGGGTTCGAGTGTGGTGGTCATGAGAGGGGGTCCTTTCGCGGACGGAAGACATGAGTGAAGGGGGGAGTGGGCCGCGAACGGGAGGGCGCGGGTGCGCTGGCCTCCGTGCGGCGGGGAAGGACACCTCGGAGACGGCTCGAAGGCCCTGGGTCACGAGGTGGCGCTGAGAAGCCGTGCTGCCGGTCGCGGAGGGCGACGGGTGAAGCGGCTGCTGAGAGTGGAACCGGCACCGGCGCCCCAGAAAGGGCAGCGACATGTGCTGTCCGGACTATACCAGCGGTTCCACTCCGTCAAACATGACGTCGGTCACCCGTATTCCCGGCGGCGCGTTCGGCCGTGGCGTCGAGCCAGTCCGCGATCAACCGGTAGGCGTCCGGCGCGCTCCGGTGCAGGTTGATGTTGTGGCCGACACCCGGCAGCACGGTGAACTCGAAGTTCCCCGGGGCCTGGGGTGCCAGCCGTTCGACGGCGGCGTAGCCCGAACTGTCGGTGGCGGGGTCAATCTCCATCGCGTCGTGCTCACCGATCAGTACCAGAGCCGGGGCCCGGACCTCTCGCGCCGCCGCCGCGGCGGTTCCCATGTCCGAGACCTCTCCGCGGGTGATGACGCCCTTGATCCGTTCGTCCAGGGAGAGGACGTCGGGGTGGACGTTGTCCTGGACGTAGAACATGGGAACGCGCAGATCGGTCCGTACGGTCAGATAGGCGTCGTCGACCAGCCCGGTGAGGTGTCCGGTGACCGGGTCGTGGACCGCCGGCGTGAATCCGAGGTCCGCCCGCGGATCGTCGTCCTCGGCCGTGGTGCCGATGCCCATGAGTCCGGTCAGCACGACCGCGTCGACGTCCGTGTACCAGGCCGCCTCCGCGGCCGCCAGGACTGAGCCGAGGGAGTGTCCGACGAGCACGACACGGCTGAACGCCTGTCCGCCCAGGGCGCCGGTTCTCGCGGCCCGGACCAGGTGGCTGAGTGCGCGTGCCTGGGCGCGGACGGTGTTGTCGCGTCCCGGCGGGCGGGTGCTGAACCCGGAGCCTATGCGGTCGACCGCCAGCGTGGCGCTGCCGTACTCGGTCGCGAAGCGCACGTAGGAGTACGTCTGCGGCTCCAGCGGCCAGTCCCAGTAGCGGTGGTCGTAGGTGGCGCCGTGCAGCAGGATCTGCAGTTCGCTCCGCCGGACGGGGTCGGGCACGGTCAGCCATGCGGCTGTGTGCCAGAGGTCTCCTCGGGGTGACGGGACGGGAATGCGCAGTTCCTGTCGGCCGGTCACTGCGGTCTCCCCTCCGAGGCGGTGGGCGGCTCCAGCGCGTGGCGCCGCGGCGCTGTGGTTCCCTCCGGATCATGGTGTCGGTCGGTGACGGAACGACAGTTTGTTTTTCGGACAACTGTTTGCGTCGAGGCCTCGCCGACGGGAAGCCGGTGGGATCGTGGGTGCGTCGCAAGGGTTCTTGAACATGATCAGTCAGGAGTCCTGATGGACCAGCCGCCCGCGCCGTTACCCCGCACCGCTCCTCCCGGTGGCTGCCCGCATGCCGAGAACGCCGTGCTCCTGTCGCGCGGCGCCGTGGTGCCCGTGGTGCTGCCGGGTGGGGTCGAGGGCGCGGCGGTCCTCGCGCACGAGGTGCTCAAGGACTTCCTGCAGCGGCCCGAAGTCGCCAAGGACGCACGGCACTTCACGGAGCTGCGCGAAGGGCGAATCCCTCCGGGGTGGCCGCTCATCACCTTCGTCACCGTGCCGAGCATGCTCACCGCCGACGGGGAGGACCACCGCAGGCTTCGCGGACTGGTCAGCCGCGCCTTCACGCCGCGCCGCGTCGAAGCGCTCCGGCCGAGGATCCAGGAATTGACGGACTTCCAACTCAACTGCCTGGCACGGGCATTGGCCGACGGCGGTGGTGTAGCAGATCTGCGGGAGCACTTCGCACTGCCGTTGCCCATGGGTGTGATCAGCGAACTCCTCGGCGTGGAAACGGAGTTCAGGGACCGGCTGCACTACCTGTCCGACCGCGTCACGGCGAACGAGATCGAACCGGCCGAAGCCGTCGCCGCCAACCGGGAGATGATCGCCGTCCTCACCGCGATCGCCGCCGCCAGGACCGAGCAGCCCGGGGACGACCTCACCAGTGCCCTGATCGCCGTCCGGGACGAGGGCGGCGACCGGCTCAGCCACGAAGAGCTGATCGGCACCATGCTCCTGATGATCGTCGCCGGGCACAAGACGACGCTCAACCTGATCACCAACGCCGTCCGCGCCCTGTGCGCCCATCGCGACCAGCTCGACCTGGTCCGGGCGGGGGGCGCGGGATGGGCGGACGTCGTGGAGGAGACACTGCGCTGGGACGCGCCGGTCAGCTACTTCCCGTTCCGTTACCCGGTGCGGGACGTGACCGTCGCCGGTACGCCGATCGCCGCGGGCACCCCGGTGCTGGCCGGGTACTCCGCCGCCGGGCGTGATCCGGCCGCGCACGGGCCGGACGCCCACCTGTTCGACGTCACGCGCCCGGCGCGTGCGGACGCCGTACGGCACCTGTCCCTGGGGCACGGAGTCCACTTCTGCCTGGGCGCTCCGCTGGCGCGGCTGGAGGCCACGGTGGCCCTCGAAGCCCTGTTCGATCGTTTTCCCGCGCTGGAGCTCGCGGTCCCCGAGAGCCGCCTCACCCCGTACGGCGGCTTCACGACCAACACCGTGAACACCCTCCCGATACGCGTCGGCGCCTGACGCGCATACCAGCCATACGAACCCCCGATGGCGTTTCGCTGACGCATTTCTTGTTCTGGCCATAGGCCCTACCTACGCTGCCATCACCGCACTTCGGCGGCATGGACAAGGGACTTGGCAATCATGGGTCGACTGGCCGGAAAAATCGCTTTCATCAGTGGAACGGGGGCTGGAATCGGCCGGGCCGCGGCACAGGTGTTCGCGGCTGAGGGCGCGACCGTGTTCGGCTGCGACATCGACGAGAAGAGTGCCGCGGAAACCGTGGAACTCGTCGAGAAGGCCGGCGGTGTCATGCGTTCCCTGGCGCCGGTCGACCTTTCCACCGAGGCCGGGGCGCGGGAGTGGATCGACGCCGGGATCGCGGAATTCGGCGGGATCGACATCCTCTACAACAACGCCTCCGCCCTGCGGAACGGCCCCTTCGAGACAATGCCTGCCGAAGACTGGTACTTCACCATCAGGAACGAGCTGGACATTCCCTACTTCTGCACGCAGGCCGCCTGGCCGCACCTCGTCGCACGCGGCGGCGGAGCCGTCCTGAACGTCGCCTCCGTGGCCGCCGTGCGCGGCGCGCCGTTCATGCCGATGGTCCCGCACGGCGCCGCCAAGGGCGGGGTCCTCGCCATGAGCAAGCACCTGTGCGCGGCCGGCGCCCCGCATCACATCCGGGTCAACACCATCGCCCCGGGCATGACCCGCACCTCGGCCACCGCACCCTTCCTCGACGACCCCGACGGGCCGAAGGCCCAGCTGGAGGCGCGGATCCCGGTCGGCCGGGTCGGGCAGCCCGAGGACATCGCCCGCGCGGCGGCCTTCCTCTGCTCCGACGAGGCGGCCTTCGTCAACGGCGCCAACCTCATGGTCGACGGCGGCGACAGCGCGATGGCGGGCTGAGCGCGGATGCACGCACGCCTCGACCACGTCGGCGTCAACGTACGCGACCTGCCCGCCCAACTCGCCTGGTACCAAACGGTCTTCGGACTGAAGACCGTCTTCGAGTTCCGACTCGACGGCCCCGGACTCACCGGTGTCGTCCTGGAACACCCGCACGGCTGGCGGCTCGAACTGCTCGCCAGGCCCGGGTCCGTGCCCGGCCTCAGGGCACCGGACCCGATGACCGCGGCCCTCACCGAGGGGTACGGGCACTTCGCGGTCACCACCCCCGAACTCGACCCCGTGTACGGCGCGTTGGTGGCACACGGAGCGAGCGAGGTCCTCGCCCCCGGCCCGTCCCCGGAACCCGGGGTGCGGATGGCCTGGGTCAAGGACCCCGAAGGAAATCTCATCGAACTCATAGAACGCGGCGGACCCGGCGAGCACGGCGAACTCGTCGAAGCCGAAGAGCGCGGCACCACCGATAACCCGTGAGATGGAGTGCGGAATGACCAACGCTGTGAAAAAACTGGACGTGGGCACGCTCATAGCCTGTTGTCTGGCAGTTGCCGCCGCGCAGCTGTGCATTACGGTCCCCTCGCCCATCAACGGGGAAATCCAGAGCGCATTCGGCGCCTCGGGATCGCAGGTCGCCTGGGTCACCTCCGCGTTCATTCTGCCCACCGCGATCCTGGAACTGAATTTCGGTGTGGTGGGCGACCTGTTCGGCCGTAAGCGGCTGCTGGTCCTCGGCGGATTCGTGCTGGCGATCGGGGAACTCCTCAACGCCACCTCCCAGAACATCACCATGCTCTGGATCGGCCAGGCCCTCGCCGGCATCGGTGCGGCCGCCCTCTTCCCGAGCTCCCTCGCCGTGATCGCGGCCGCGACGCCCGAGGAGAAGGACCGCGCCAAGGCGGTCTCCACCTGGGCGCTGAGCATCTCCCTCGCCTCCGCCGTGGGCCCGCTCTCCTCCGGCATCCTGGCCACGGTCGCCGACTTCCGCTGGGCGTTCGTGCCGCCGGTCGTCCTCGGTATCGCGGTCGGCATCGCCTGCTGGGCGCTGGTCACCGACTCCAAGGCGCCCGAGGGCCGTGCCCTCGACTGGCCGGGCCAGATCAGCATCGCCGTCGGTCTCACCGCCCTGCTGTGGGGCATCATCGAGGGCGGCGACCGCGGCTGGAGCAGCCCCTCGATCGTCTTCGCGCTGGCCCTCGCCGCCGTGGCCCTGGTCGGCTTCGTGATGGCGGAGCAGCGCGCCGCGTCCCCGATGTTCAACCTGGAGCTGCTGAGGATCCCGTCGTTCGCGGCGGCCGCGGTGGTCGCGCTGACCGGCATGTTCGGCTTCATCGGCACCGCCTACTGCGTCTCCATCCGGCTCGGCGCGGTGATGCACCTCAGCGCCCTGCGCGCCGGCATGCCGTTCGTGATCCTCCAGCTGATCCCGCTGCTCCTGGCGCCGGTGCTCAGCAAGATGCTCACCCGCGTCGAGCCGCGCTGGCTGCTGATGGGCGGCCTGCTGCCGATGGCCGCCGGCCAGTTCTGGATCGCCGCACTGCCCATCACCACCACCTCCCTGGCCGCCTTCATCGGCCCGGTACTGCTGCTCGGCATCGGCTTCATCTGCGTGGTCTCCTCGCTGACGTCGGCCGCCGTGAACGCCGTGCCGATCGAGATGACCGGCATGGCGAGCGGCGCGACCAGCCTGGTCCGCGAGTTCGGCCAGGGTCTCGGCCCGGCCGTGATCAGCACCATCGCGATGAGCGCGGCCTCCTCCGCGCTGGTCGGCAAGCTGACCGGTGCCGACGCGGGCATGGAGGCCGCGGCCGGTCCCCTGGCCGTGGTCAACGCGGGCAGCGACAGCGCCCGGGCCGCGGCGCAGGACGCCCTCGCGCACGGCATGGCTCTGGGCGTGGTGATCTGCGGCTGTGCGTCGCTGCTCGGCGCGCTGGTCACCCTGCTGCTGGTCCGCAAGAGCACCGCACGGGCGACGGCCCAGGCGCCGCTGCAGCCGGCATCCGCCTGACCGCGCACCTGACGAGAAGGCCGGGGCTCCCGCCCCGGCCTTCCGGCGTTCAGTCCAACTGGCCTGTAACAAAAGGGTCTTGGCCGGTAACGGATGTCCCCGGACCATAACGATCCCGGTCCTGACAGGGACTTGACGTCCGGTTATGCCGTATCTTCACGACATGTCCACGCCACCGCAGCAGCCGCCGTCCTCCCCGCAGCAGCCGCCGTCGTCGTCGGCTCCGCAGCAGTCCTCGCCGCCACCACAGCAGCCGGACCAGCCCCCGGTGATACCGCCGCAGCCCCAGCAGTTCCAGCAGCCGCAGCCGCAGCCGCAGCCGCAGCCGACCGCGTACCCGTATCCGAACCCGCAGTCGCCGCCCCCGCAGAACCCCTACGCCCAGCCCACCCTCGCCGGCCAGCCCGCCGCGCCGCAGCAGGCCAACCCCTATGCCGCGCAGCCCGGTTACGGCTACCCGCCGCCGGCCGCACCGCCGGTAGGCGGCCCGAACGCGGCCGGCAGAGCCGTGCTGTGGGCCGCCGTGGGCGCGGTGGTCGCGTCCGCCGCCTGGGCGGGCGGCCTCTTCCTGACGGGTGGCTTCGGCACGAGCGCCGACCTGCGCGGCTACCGGGCGCCCGCGAACCTCTGCTCCAGCGCGGACTACTCGTCGTTCAAGGACGAGTACCCCGTGGACGACTCGTCCCCCACGAAGAACGCGATGAAGGACCCGGCGCTGGACGAGAGCGACTGCAGTCTCAGCCTCAAGAAGACCAGCTCCAGCTACGGCGACGCCTACCTGACCATGCAGGTCGACCTGCACAGGAAGACCGACCCGGGACCGGAGTTCACGGCCACCTGGAAGAACTACGGCGACAGCCACACCGACTACGACGTGACGCCCGTGCAGGGCATCGGCGACGAGGCCTACCTGGTCACCCAGGACACCAGCAACGGCTCCACCACCAGCGGCTCGCGGTACGCCACGCTCGCGGTACGGGACGGCTGGATGACGTACTCCATGTCCTACAGCGCGTACTTGTCCACGTACGACAGCGACACCGACCCGCCGACCCTCGGCGACGTCACCGGCTGGCTGAAGACCGACACCAGGTCCACGCTGGAGCAGCTCAAGGACTGACGCTCAGTCCCGGTCGAGGGCGTTGGTGATCGCCTTCACCGGGCCGTGCGCCGCGTAGCCGCCGTCGACGGTGATCTCCGCGCCGTTGACGTAGGAGGCCTCGTCGGAGAGGAGATAGACCACCAGCGGCGCCACCTCGTCGACCGTGCCCGGGCGGCCCTGGGGCGTCATGGCGAGGTGGGCGGCGACGAACACCGGGTTGGCGGTCGCCATCAGCGGGGTCTCGATGTACCCCGGGTGGATGATGTTCGTCCGGATGCCGCGCGGCGCCAGCTCCAGCGCCGCCACCTTGGACAGGCCGCGCAGCGCCCACTTGCTGGTCGTGTACGCCACCGCGTGATGCGCGGTGAGCCCGGCCACCGAACCGACGTTCACGATCGAGGAGCCGGCCGGCATCAGCGGGGCGAGGGCCTGGATGCCGAGCAGCGCGCCGGTGGTGTTCACGGCGAAGGCCCGGTTCCAGTCGGCGAGTTCGACGTGGCCGAGCCGGGCCCGCATCGGGATGCCCGCGTTGTTCACGAGGCCGTGCACGGTCTCCAGGGAGGCGGCAAGGGCCGCCCAGTCGTCCGGCGAGGTGACGTCCAGGTGGACGTAGCGGACGTCCAGTGCGTCGGCGCGCAGCGACGCGGCGAGCTTCTCGCCGGCCTCGTCCAGCACGTCGGTCACGATCACCGTCGCGCCCTCCCGGGCGGCCGCGGCCGCCTCCGCGGCCCCCTGGCCCTGTGCGGCTCCGGTGACGACGACGGTACGGCCCGCCAGGCGCGTGCGGCTCACGGCTTCCTCCAAGAGGGGTACGGGGGTGGTCCTCCCGTCCACGCTAGGAAGCCGCGGACAGCTCCGGAAACACGCTCTCGGAATGGGTGGCATCCGTCTCGGCGATCTCCGGCGGCGTCCCGTCGCCCAGTGCCCCCTCGCCCAGTGTCCCGTCGCCCAGCGCCTCCTCGCCCAGCGCCGCCCCGACCCTGCGGACGGTGTCCCGCAGCCACCGGTGCGCCGGGTCCGCGTGCCGGTTGTGGTGCCAGTACATGGCCTCCACCAGCGGCACGTCCGGGAACGGCGCCGGTACGACCGCACAGCGCGCGAAGCCCTCGTAGCGGCGGGCCAGCCGCTCCGGGACCATGGCCACCAGGTCCGTACCGCTCACCAGGAACGGCAGCACACTGAAGCCCGGCGTGCTGACCTGCACCTTCGGGGTGATCCCGAGGGTCTCCAGCTGGCGCTCGGCGGGGGTGTGGCTCTTGCCGATGGCGCAGGCCGCGTGCGGCATCTCCGCGAGGTCGCGCAGGGTGAGCCGGCCGTCCACCAGGCGCGGGTTGTCCGGGTCGACGATGCACACGAACCGGTCGTGCATCACGGCCTCGCTGACCCCGGGCAGCTGGTAGCCGAGCGGCACGATCATCAGGTCGTGGCAGCGCAGGTGCGTCTCCGTCTCCAGTTGCCCGTCCACGATCGGATGGAAGTCGATCCGCACGCCCGGCGCCTCGGCCGCGATCACCCGCAGCAGCGGCTCCACGAACACCGTCATCACGTAGTCCGACATGACCACGGAGAACCGCTGGCGGCTGCGGGCCGGGTCGAAGTGCCGGGTCAGCGACAGCGCCTCCTCGGCCTTCTGCAGCGAGCCCTGGACGACCGGCAGCAGCCGCTCCGCGAGCGGCGTCAGCTCGTACTCCCGGCCCACTCTGATGAGCAGCTCGTCGTTGAAGTGCCGGCGCAGCCGGGCCAGCGAGCCGCTCATCGCGGACTGGCTGGTGGACAGTCGTACACCCGCGTGGGTGACGTTCTTCTCCTCCAGGAGCGCTTCCAGTGCCACCAGAAGATTGAGATCGATCGCTCCGAGACCCACGAGTGTCCCCTTCCGGCCGGCCACGTCCTTGAAGCTTCGGTGAAACGCGAGGTTAACCAGCGGACGGCCATCGAGGAAGGGGGTCGGGGCGACTCTCAGGAAGATGCGATGCCAGGCATGCCGTCGCCGGATACCCGCAGGTGGGGGGCCTGCGCGCACCACAGCCCCCCCACAGCTTCGGGTGCTAGGGGCGCGGCGTGCGGCCCCTCTTGCGGGCCCGCGGAAGATACGCGTCCGCCCGCCCGGGCACGATCCGGTTGGCGAGCGTGCCCAGTCGCTCCACGGTCAGCGTCACCTCGTCGCCGGGCTGCAGCGGGGGCGGGGTGCGCTCCCCGAGCCGCCCCCAGAACTCCGCCAGCGCTCCCCAGCCGCAGGTGCCGGAGCCGAGGATGTCACCGGGGCGCACCCAGGCGTCCCGGCTGGCGTAGGCGATCATCTCCTCGAAGGTCCAGGAGACGTTGGCGAGGGTGTCCCGGCCGATCAGCTCGCCGTTCAGGGTGACCGTCATCTCCAGGTCCAGGAAGCCGTCCGCGTCCCGCCGGTCCTCGACCTCGTCGGCGGTGACCAGGTAGGGGCCGAGGGTGTTGGCGAAGTCCTTGCCCTTGGAGAAGCCCAGGCCCAGGTTCTTCTCCGGCTTCTGCAGATCACGGGCCGACCAGTCGTTGAAGACCAGGTACCCGACGATGTGGTCCCTCGCCTGCTCGGGGGTGAGGTCGCGGCCGCTGCGGCCGATCACCGCGCCGACCTCCAGCTCGAAGTCCAGCACCGAGCAGCCCGCCGGGACCGGCACGTCGTCATGGGCGCCGTAGGCGGCATGCGGGTTGGTGAAGTAGAAGTTGGGCGCCCGGTACCACTCCTCCGGGACGTGCTCCAGACCGTCCAGTGACTTCGACACGCCCTCGATGTGCGCCTCGAAACCGACGAAGTCCCGGATGGACGGCGGCTTCAGCGGCGGCAGCAGCCGGACCTGATCCACCGTCAACTCACCCGGCGTGCCGAGGGCCTCGGCCCCGGCCGCGTGCAGCACGCCCGCCTCGACGAGCGTGAGGACGCTCACCCCGTCGGGCAGCGGGTGGATCACCCCGTCCCGCACCACACCGGCGCGCTCCTCGCCGTCGTGCTCGTATGTCGCGAAACGCATGGCTGCTCACTGCTCCCAGTGGTTGGTGTTGGTGACGGTCCCGGCGCTCAGATGGCCGGCGAACACGCCCTTGGGGTCACGGGCGGCCCGGATCTCGTTCAGCCGCCGCCACTGCTCGTCCCCCATGAACCGCAGCTGCCGTACCGTGAAGTCGGAGTCGCCGAGGTACTGGCCCGCGGTCACCGGCTGCATCGCCGCCATCGCCTCGTCCAGCCAGCCGCGCAGCTCCGCGTCCCGGCCGGGGTCGTCGTGCACGACATAGCTCGCGCAGTAGATCTCCGACTGCAACGAGAAAGCCATGTCCGGGAGTTGCCGCAGCGGCGCCATGGAGAACCAGATGGTGAAGGTCTGCCGGGTCGGGTGCTCGGTGAACGCCTTGCGGATCGCCGGGACGACCTCCTCGGCGCTGCCGGTCAGCCAGGCGTTGTCGACGAAGTAGCGGTGGCCCTCCGGGTTGGCGGTGCGCTGCCCGGTCAACTGCTCGGCGAGGGTGGTGGGTTGGGCCTCGACACGGAACAGGGCCCGGTCTGCGTACGGATTGGCGTGCAGCGGCGCGAGCGCCTCGGCCGCCTCCTCGGGGGTGTCGGTCATCGAGACCCCGGTGACCAGCAGCACCGGTCCGTCGGAGTCAGGCGGGGTCTGGGTCAGGGCGACGATCTCGACCAGGTCGGAGACCGTGTGGTGGATGCCGTGCAGCCAGGTCATGACCTCGTCGAAGAGGTCCAGCGGGTAGGCGTGCACGGTGTGTGCGAGATGCCGGGGGAGCGGGCGGGTGCGCAGGTGGAAGCGGGTGACGACGCCGAAGAAGCCGGGGCCCGCCCCGCGCGCCGCCCAGAACAGGTCGCTGTTCTCGCTCTCGTCCGCCCGGACCAGTTCGCCGTCGGCCGTGACGACGTCGATCGCCACGATGTTCTCGGCCGCCCAGCCCCACCCGCGCGCGTTCCAGCCCTGCCCGCCCTGGAGCAGGAACCCGCCGATGCCGACGGACGGACAGTGCCCGCCGTTGAAGAAGCGCCCGAACCCGCCCAGATACGGGTTGAGTTCGTCGCCGCCCTGGACGCTGGGGGTGGCCGTCACGATCCCGGTCGTCTCGTCGTACGCCATCTCGCGGAACCCGCCGAGGTCGATCAGCAGCGCGTCCCGGCGCACCGACCAGGCGGCCCAGCTGTGCCCGCCGGAGCGGACGGCGACCTGCCAGCCGCGCTCCAGGGCGAGCCGTACGCCCTCGACGACGTCCTGTTCGGTGACGGCCCTCAGTACGGCGGCGGGGGTGCGGTCGGTGGGGCGGCGGGCGTTGAAGACCCTGCCGTACACGGCCTCCTCGAAGTCCCCGTCAGCGGGGAGGTGGAGGGTGCCGGAGAATCGGTTCGTGTTCACGGGCGGCTCACTTGACTGCGATGGGGTTGACGGGGGCACCGACTGCGCCGGTCACCGGCAAGGGTGCCGCTACCAGCAGGAACTCGTGGACCCCGTCCGCCGCGCAGTCCTCCGCCAGGGTCTCCAGGTCCCACATCTCGCCCAGCGGCAGGCCCATGTGGGGGACGGCGATCCGGTGCAGCGGCGACGACACCGGCTCGGCGAACTCGTGCGGGCGCACTTCGAGGCCGCACGTGTCGGTGGCGACGGCCGCGATCTCCGTGCGGTGCAGCCAGCCGAGGGTGGTGAAGGACAGGCCGGGCGCGTCCCCGGCCGCGTACCCGGCCCACGCGCCGAGCCGCCGTACCCGGCCGAGCTGTCCGGTGCGGACGAGAACGATGTCACCCCGGCGCACACTGGAGGTGGCACCCTGCGCCTCGACGGTGTCCCGCAGGTGCTCCTCCAGGATCGGGAAGCCGTCGGGGAGTTCACCCCGCGCGTCGCCGATCGCCCGGCCGACGTCGAGCAGCACTCCGCGGCCGGTGAAGGCGTCGCGCAGGTGCTCGATGCCGGTCACGGCGTCGCCGTCGTCGGTGGCGGTGCGCGAACTGTCGTGCCATGCCCGCTCGGTGTCGTGGCCGCGGCCCAGCCCATGCCACCGTGTGGTGGCTTGGGGCCCGGACCCGTGGATCTCCTGGGCCAGCGAGAAGGAGCGGCCGCGCCGGACCAGAACCGCGGCGTGCGCGCGGATCGCGTCGTCGACGAAGTTGAGCGTGCCCAGGACGTCGTCCTCGCCCCAACGGCCCCGGTCGCGGTAGGCGGCGCGGGCCTTGGCCAGCTCTTCATCGAGGGGACCCAGGGTCATCGGGTGTGTCCTTTCAGCAGCAGGTCGAGGGCGTTGCCGCCGGCGATCGCGTCCCGTGCGGCCGGGTCGAGGCCGGCCGCGTCCAGCCGGGCCACCGGGTCGGTCACCCCCATGTCGAACGGGTGGTCGGTGCCGAGCACCACCCGGTCCGCGCCCACCTCCTCGACCAGATGGCGCAGCGCGCGAGGCGTGTAGACGAGGGCGTCGAACCACATCCGCCGCAGGTAGGAGCTGGGCGGTTCGGCGCAGCCGCGCGCGTCCGGCCGGACCCGCCAGGCGTGGTCGGAGCGGCCGATGTACGTCGGCAGGTAGCCGCCGCCGTGCGCGGCGACCAGCTTCAGGCGCGGGAAGCGGTCCAGGACCCCGGTGAAGATCAGGTGGGAGAGCGCGACCGTGGTCTCGGTGGGCTGGCCGACCGTGTTGCCGAGATAGTGCGTGGCCAGCCGCTCGCCGAGCGAACAGCCCCACGGGTGGACGAAGACGACCGCGCCCAGCTCCTCGGCCTTCAGCCAGACGTCGTCGTGCGCCGGGTCGGCCAGCTCGCGGCCCGCCACGGTGGTGGAGACGCTGATGCCGTACAGGCCCAGCTCGGTGACCGCCTTGTCCAGCAGGGCGACCGCGAGGTCCGGGTGCTGGAGCGGTACCGTGCCGAGGCCGTACAGCCGGCCGGGCGCGGCGGCGCAGTGCGCGGCCACCGCCTCGTTGACGGTACGGGCCAGTTGCACCGCGAGGCCGGGGCCGGCCCAGTAGTGGTGCATGGGCATCGGGCCGACCACCTGGAGGTCGACGCCCATCGCGTCGAGGTCGGCCAGCCGGGTGTCCACGTCCGTCAACCTGCCTTCCAGACGCTGGAGTTGCGCCTTGTTGGCGGCCAGTGACTCGGGGGAGTGGGCGCGCTGCTCGGCGGCCAGCTCGGCGGCGAAGCCCGTGGTGCCGGCCACCAGGGCGTCGGCCCCGGGGACCGCGAGATGGCCGTGGAAGTCGACGACGGGCGTGCTCATGCGGCCACCGTCAGGGAGGCGAGCGTCTCCGACATGATCCGGGCCGGGTCGGCGCCCGGGGTGTCCGGGTGGATCTCCCACTCGGCGAGCTGGAGGGAGTTGTCCAGCACCATGCGGACGCGGGGCAGCCGCCGGGCCATGAACCGGGCCAGGGCCCGGTCCACCGGCTCGTCGGCGGTGACCAGCTCGGCCAGCAGCACCGCATCCTCCATGCACATCGCGGCACCCTGCGCGATCAGCGGCGGGCAGGCGTGCGCCGCGTCCCCGACCACGATGACCCGGCCCCGGTGCCAGTCCTCGTCGACCAGCACCGCCTCGATCCAGCGGTAGTCCACCGCCGTGTCGTCCGGCAGCGAGGCGAGGATCTTCCCCCAGGTGCCGCCGTACCCGGCGCCGCGCTCGCGCAGCAGGTCCAGCGAGGCGCGCGGGCCGATCAGGGACGCGTCCAGGTTCTCGTCGAGGAGGTAGGCGTAGCACTGGTCGTCGGAGATCGGGCTGTAGCCGGCCTTGTAGCGGGGACCGCCGTAGTACACCTCCGCGCAGTCCATCTCGGCCGGGCGCCGGGCCACCACCCGGAAGATCGACATGCCGACCGGGCGGGGCCTGGTGGTGATGCCGATGAGCGCGCGCATCGCCGAGTTGATGCCGTCCGCGCCGACCACCAGGTCGTAGCGGCCGGTGGAGCCGTCGGTGAAGGTCACGTCCACATGGTCGGCGGACTGGTCGAGGCCGCGCACGCTCAGGCCCAGACGGACGGTGACGCCGTGCGCGTACACCGCGTCGCAGAGCGCGTCCTGCAGGTCCGAGCGGAGCGCGCCCGCCGTGGACGGCAGGTCCGCGCCGCCGGTGTGCGGGGTCTCCAGCTCGGTGATCAGACCGCCGTCCGCCCGGCGCAGCCGCATCACGTCGAACGGCACCGCCCGGGCCAGCACCCGGTCCAGCACGCCCACCGAGCGCAGCGCCTTGAGGGCGTTGCCCTGGATGGTGATGCCATGGCCCACCCCGAACCACTGGGGCGAGACCTCGACGAGCTCCACCCCGACCCCGCGCTGGGCGAGGGCGAGACACAGCACGCTTCCGGTGATGCCGCCGCCGACGACGAGCACCTTGTTCACGGGCATGGGCGTTCCTTGCGAAAGTAGAAAGACAGACGGTGGGGGTCAGCAGCTTTCAGCCGGTGAAGCGGGGGCCCAGCTCGCGGTAGTGCTCGACGGCCGGCGGCGCGGCGAAGAACGGGCCGACCAGGGCCCGCCAGCGCGCGAACCGCTCCGACTCCCGGAAGCCGACCGTGTGCGCCTCGACCGACTCCCAGCCGACGAGCAGCAGGAAGGTCCGCGGCCGCTCCGCGCCGCGCAGCAGCTCGGCCCAGCGGAACCCGTCCGCCTCGGCGAGTACCTCGCGGGCCTTGCCGAAGACCTCCTCGAATTCCGCTTCCCGGCCTTCCTCGACGGTCAGCTCGGCGTGCTCGACAACCACGGTGTGCTCCTCGGTTCGGGGTGGCATCGAGCCTGATCGGCGGTAGGTGCAGGGTCAACGGATCGAGGCATCGACAAGGGGGACGTCATCCATCCCGTACGGCGATGGAGCCGCAGATGGGAGCGCGGAACCGCAGGCGATGGCAGGCATCGCGAACGGCCATTTCCGCCGACCGCCCGCGATGCCTAGCGTCGAAGGCGAGCCCGCACCCGTACGAGGAGAGCCGCCCGTGCCCGAACCTTCCCCCTCCCACGCCGGACCCTTCGCGCTCGGCACCTTCAGCGACGGAGCGGCCCCCTTCCCCGGCCTGGTCGCCGGCACCCGGGTCCGCGACCTCTCCGGCGCGGTCGCGTCGGTACGCGCGCTGGTCGAGGACTGGGACACCTGGCTGCCCCGCCTGCACGAGCTGGCCGCGGCCCCCGACGGCCCCTGGCACAACCTGGCCGACCTGCGGGTCCTGACGCCGATCGAGCCGGGCCAGATCCTGCAGAGCGGCGCCAACTACCGCAAGCACGTGGTCGACCTGGTCGCCGCGGAGAAGGAGAGCGTGCACGGCGCCAGCCCCCAGGAGGCCCGCGCCGACGCCGAGAAGATGATGGACGAGCGGATCCGCGACGGCGTCCCCTACATCTTCCTCGGCTCACCGCGCGCGCTGTGCGGGCCGTACGACGACGTCGTGCTGCCCGCGCTCGGCGAGCAGCACGACTGGGAGCTGGAACTCGCCCTGGTCATCGGGAGGTCGGGGAGGAACATCCCGGCCGCGGAGGCGATGTCGTACGTCGCCGGGTACACGATCAGCAACGACCTCACCACCCGCGACCGGCTGTACCGGCCCGACCTGAAGGCCATCGGCACCGACTGGTTCACCGCGAAGAACGCCGACACCTTCCTGCCGACCGGGCCGTTCCTGGTCCCCGCGGAGTTCGTCGGCGACCCGGGCGACCTGCGGATCACGCTCCGGCACAACGGGGTGGTCCGGCAGGACGAGTCCACCAAGGACATGATCTTCGACATTCCCCGGCTGATCGCCTACGCCTCCACGACCACCACCCTGCGCCCCGGCGACCTGCTGCTCACCGGCTCCCCGGCCGGCAACGGCGCGCACTGGGGGGTCTTCCTCAAGCCCGGAGACGTGATCGACGCGGAGATCACCGGCCTCGGCCATCAGCGCAACACCGTCAGGAGCCACGCATGAGCTTCCAGCCCATCACCCATCTGCGCCATGTCGACCTGGCCGTACCCGACTTCGCCACGCAGCGGGCCTTCTACGGCACCACCTGGGGCCTGACCGAGGTCGCCAACGACAGCGGCATCGCGTTCTTCGCCGCCGAGGGCAGCCCCGAGCAGTACATCGTGCGCATCCGCGAGGACGAGCGGAAGCGGATGGACCTCGTCGCCTTCGGCGCGGTGTCACCGGCGGCCGTCGACGAGCTCGCGGGGCGGCTGGGCCGGGCCGGCGTGCGGATCGTCCACGAGCCCCGCGCACTCGACACCCCCGGCGGCGGCTACGGGCTGCGGTTCTTCGACCCCGACGGGCGGGTCGTCGAGGTCTCGGCCGACGTGGCCACCCGCGCCCACCGGAAGATCGAGGAGCGCGAGGCCATCCCGGTACGGCTCTCGCACTGTGTGGTCAACTCCCAGGACCCGGAGGGGCTGCGGGACTTCTACATCCACAACCTCGGCTTCCGGCTCACCGACACCCTGTACTCCACGCACATGGGTGACCTCATGTACTTCCTGCGGTGCAGCCCGCTGCACCACTCCTTCGCCATCGCGCGCGGCCCCCATGTGTCGCTGCACCACGCCTCGTTCGAGATGCGGGGGGTGGAGGAGTACATGCGCGGCACCGGGCGTGCGCTGCGCGCCGGGACCCGGCTCACCTGGGGCCCGGGACGGCACCTGGCGGGCGACAACACCTTCTCCTACTTCCACGACCCGCACGGCAACACCGTCGAGTACACCACCGAGCTCGCCGTCCTCGAAGAGGACCTGTGGCACCCCGGCCGGCACGACGTGGACGACCCGATCACCCAGGACCAGTGGGGCACCGCCGACCCGATGAGCGAGTCGGTCGCCAAGGAGCAGTTCAACGACCCCGACGTGCTCTTCGAAGCGCCCCCGGTCTGAGCCGCCGATCCGAACACATATGAGAAAGGCCGCAGTTGTGGCAGAGATCCTGAAGCACGCCGTGCCCAAGGCCGAGGTGGCCGCCTCCCTCGACCAGGTGCGCGAGACGGTGACCGGTGTCATCGCGGACATCCGCGAGCGCGGTGACGCGGCCGTCCGCGAGTACTCCGAGAAGTTCGACAAGTGGAGCCCCGACTCCTTCCGGCTGAGCGCGGAGGAGGTCGAGAAGATCGTCGCCTCGGTGCCGCAGCAGGTCATCGACGACATCAGGTTCGTCCAGGAGCAGGTCCGCAGTTTCGCCCGCCACCAGCTCCACTCGATGGGCGAGTTCGAGGTGGAGACGCTGCCGGGCGTGAAGCTCGGCCAGAAGCACATCCCGGTGCAGGCGGCCGGCGCCTACATCCCCGGCGGCCGCTACCCGCTCACCGCCTCCGCCCACATGACCATCGTCACCGCCAAGGTGGCCGGGGTGCCCCGGGTCGTCGCCTGCACCCCGCCGATCCACGGCGAGATCCCCGCCGCCACCGTCGCCGCCATGCACCTCGCGGGCGCCGACGAGATCTGGCTGCTCGGCGGCGTCCAGGCGGTGGCCGCGATGGCCGTGGGCACCGACACCATGGAGCCCGTCAACCTCATCGCAGGACCCGGCAACGCCTATGTCGCCGAGGCCAAGCGCCAGCTCTTCGGCGAGATCGGCATCGACCTGTTCGCCGGACCCACCGAGATCCTGGTCCTCGCCGACGACCAGGCGGACCCATTCGTCTGTGCGGTCGACCTGCTCTCCCAGGCCGAGCACGGCCCGGACTCCCCGGCGGTCCTCATCACCACCTCACGCGAGGTCGCCGAGAAGACCATCGCCGAGGTCGAGCGCCTCCTCCCCGGCATGCCCACCCGCGACTATGCGGAGCCCGCGTGGCGCAACCACGGCCAGGTGCACGTCGTCGGCTCGGTCGACGAACTGTACGAACTCGCCGACGCGTTCGCCTTCGAGCACGTCGAGGTGCTGACCGCCGAGCCGCGCCTCGCGCTGGAGAAGATGACCCAGTACGGCGCGCTGTTCCTCGGCGAGGGCACCTGTGTGTCGTTCGGGGACAAGGTGATCGGCACGAACCATGTGCTGCCCACACGTGGTGCCGCCCGCTACACCGGCGGCCTGTGGGTGGGGAAGTACCTCAAGACGGTCACCTACCAGGAGGTCACCGACACCGCCTCGCAGGCCCTGCTCGGGCGGCTGTGCGGGCGCGCGTCCAGGGTCGAGCTGTTCGAGGGCCACGCCCGCTCGGGTGACGTACGGGCCGCGAGGGCCGCGGGCGACGCGCTGCCGTGGAACGAAGCGTGAGCCTGGACGGCCGTACGGCACTGGTCACCGGCGGGGGAGGGCCGCTCGGCCGGGCCTTCGCGCTGGCGCTCGCCGGCGCCGGCGCCCGGGTGGTCCTGGTCGGCCGGAACGAGCAGGCCCTGGCGGAGGCGGCGGCCAAGGTGGGCGACGCGGCCCGCACGGCGGTGTGCGACGTCTCGGACCCTGCGTCCGTACGCGCCCTGGCCGCCGGACTCGCCGACGAGGACGTGTCGTTGCTCGTCAACAACGCCGGTGTCGCGGGACCGGTGCGGCCGCTCGTCGACATCGAACCCGACGAGTGGGACGACGTGTTCGCCGCCAACGTACGCGGCGTCTACCTCATGTGCCGGGCGTTCCTGCCGCCCATGCTCGCCGCCGGACGGGGCGACATCGTCAACGTCGCCTCGGTCAGCGGCAAGCGCCCGCTGCTCAACCGCACCCCGTACACCGCCTCCAAGATGGCGCTGATCGGCCTCACCAGGACCCTGGCGGGCGAGGTGGGCCCGCGGGGCGTCGCGGTCAACTCCCTCTCCCCGGGCCCGGTCCGGGGACCCCGCATGGACCGCAACTTCCGGCTCACCGCCGAACTCACCGGCTGCACCGTCGAGGAGGCGGAACGCGACTTCGCCTCCCGGGCCGCGCTCGGCCGGCTGGTGGAGGAGGACGAGGTCGCGCAGGCACTGGTCGCCATGCTCGCGATGCCGGGACTGTGCGGGGCGGACATCGACCTGTCGGCGGGGATGATCGCACCGGCGTAGACCAGCTGCAGGAACCCGGCGAGGTGGACGGCATGCGGGCCGTCCGCCTCGCCGTCGTGCGTGCTCACGGCCGAGGGCTGTGGCCACTCTGTGTGAGCGCCATGAAGTGGGCCGCACGATCGAAGGCATCGGGTTCCGGGATGCGTGTGTGCAAGGCCTGTCCCGGGTTTACCGAGGCTGATTCACTCCAACCTGCGCACCTCTGGTGCCTTCGTCGCCCAGGTTCCGACCGGCGACTCGTAACTCTGCGCGACGGCGCACTCGCGCACTCCACCCGTGGAAAGGCCTGCAATGACGCTGACATCCCGACGCTCGTTCCTGATCGCCGGTTCCGCCGCGACAGCGGCCGTGCTCGTTCCGGTCGCCTCCGGCACCGCCACCGCCGCGCCGAAGGCGTCGGGCAGGACGATCTCCGTCGCCGCGGGGGAGACCTACGAACTCGCCGCGACCACCAAGGTCAGCCAGCTGACCATCGGCGACGGCGGCAAGATCGTCGCCCCGGACGGCTACGACATCAGCCTCACCGTCGACGGCGTGGAGACCGGCCAGCTGCTCACCGAGACCGGCGGCACCGCGACCCTGATCCAGGCCGGCACCTACCGCGGCGACGTCGTCCTCACGGTCGCCGAGTCGAACGACGTCACCTACCAGACGCTGACCTTCCCGTTCCGGCAGGCCCTGTACGTCGGTTCGGACGGGGTCGACTCCGCGAAGTCCGTGCTGTCCGCCGTACGCGGCGGCAAGGTCACCGACACGGCCGCCCGCAACGTGTCGATCGCGTCCACCGGCGAGTGCTTCAACGGCGTCTACGTCGAGAGCGCCGACTACACCCTGCAGAGCCCGACCATCACCCTGGACGGCAACGGCCGTTCGGACTTCGCCGGGTACGGCGCGGCCGTGGTCGGCGACGGCTCAGCGACCAAGCTGGTCGTGGACGGCGCCCGGATCAGCAACAAGGGCGTGGTCCGCACCACCGTCATCGCCAACGGCGGCGCCAACGTCCTCGTCAAGGACTCCTTCCTGCGCGCTCGCAACGGCGTCCTGCCCGCCGACTACGAGGCCACCGTCGAGACCCCGTACATGGAGTCGGTGCCCTGGATGCTGGGCCTGGACGGCAACGTCCGCGCCACCAACCTGATCGGCAAGGGCAGCATCGCCACCTACCTCAACTCGACCGTGTTCTCCGAGACCTGGGGCGCGCTGTCGGTCGAGGGCGGCAGCGGCCTCAAGCTGACCGCGATCAACAGCCACGTCGGCAACACCGGCGACTACGGCTACGGCACCTACGCCATCGGCGACGCCACCGTCCGCGTCCTCGGCTCCCGCTTCGACGTCGGCTCCTATGCGACGATCATCGCCGGGCCGGCCGCTGTCGTGCACTACGGCGACAGCACCCGCGACGCCGTCGCCGCCCTCAACACCGAGCTGGATCTCGGCCTGTCCAACGCCGAGTTGCGGAGCATTCCGGAGCGCAGCACGGTGGTCAACTCCGGTCACTTCGGCTACATGTTCTTCGGCGCAGGTCAACTCACCCTGGACGGCGGCACCGTCATCAACTCTGAGCGGGCCACCTTCCTCAACAAGGGCCAGCAGACGACCATTTCGGTGGACGGCTCGCAGGGCGCCAGGCTCAACCCGCGCGACGGGATCATCCTCCAGATGATCGAGCTGGACGACCCGGGCCCGGTCCGCGTCAACGGCAAGATGATGAACGTCGGCGTCTACACCGAGCCCACCACCGACCCGACCAAGAACTCCTCCTTCGACGTCACCGCCGTCCACTCCACCGACGGTGCCGCCACCTTCAGCTCCATCCGGCTGAAGGGCGACTTCTACAACGGCATGCGCAACGGCAAGAACATGGTCCTCACCTTCGAGGACTCCGCTGTCACGGGCGTCATCTCGGCGACCAAGGCCCAGCACCGGGTGTCCTCGATCGACTCGTCCACCTTCTATGAGCTGGGCATCGTCACCAACACCGTGCAGGCCGCCGTCAACAACGGCGTGGTGGTGAAGCTGAACAGCGGCTCCACCTGGACGGTCACCGGGACGTCGTACCTGACCAGTCTCACCCTCGCGGCCGACGCGGCCGTGCGGGCACCGCGCGGCAGGTCCGTGAAGCTGACGGTCGACGGCACCGAGACGGCGATCTCCGCGGGCTCCACCTACACGGGCGCCCTCACGCTCACCGTGGCGTGACGCGTGGCGTCGTGGCGCGATGTCCGGCGCCACGGCGTGACACCAGACCGGAGGCGCGGTCCCTTCCACGGTCCGCGCCTCCTCCGTGTCCGGCGGCGCGAGCTCCCGTAAGCTGGCCGGATGTTCAGCCCCGAAGGCCCGAGCCTCCGTGAACTCGCCGTCCAGGCCCTGTCCTCGGTGGAGCGCGGTTACGACCTGCTGGCCCCGAAGTTCGACCACACCCCCTTCCGGACACCCGACTCGGTCCTGGAGGCGGTCGCGAAGGCGCTCGCCCCGCTCGGCCCCTTCGAGGACGGCCTCGACCTGTGCTGCGGGACCGGAGCCGGCACCGAGGTGCTGGCCCAGGTGTGCCGGCACCGCGTCACCGGGGTCGACTTCAGCGCCGGCATGCTGGAGGTCGCCCGCCGGCAGACCCCGCCCGAGGGCCCGGACGTCACCTATGTGCGCGGCGACGCCCGGGCCCTGCCGTTCGGGCCCGACTTCGACCTGGTCGTCAGCTTCGGGGCGTTCGGCCACTTCCTGCCCCGGGAGCTGCCCGGCCTCTTCGGCCAGGTGCGCGCGGTGCTGCGGCCGGGCGGCACCTTCGCCTTCCCGGTGCTCGCGCCGCCGCGGCCCACCAGCCCCGGTTTCTGGATGCTGCTGGGCTTCGACGCCGTGATGCGGGTCCGCAACGCCCTGTGGCGGCCGCCGTTCGTCATGTACTACCGGGCCTTCCGACTCGGCGATGTACTGGACGAGTTGGCGCGGGCGGGGTTCGGCACGGACCTGTACCCGCTCCCCGAGTTCGGCGAGCGCGACGACGGCAGCCCCCGCGCCCGGCTGGTCGTGGCCCGGCGCGGTCAGCCCGCGGCGGGGACCGTGAACTCGTAGACCAGCGTGTCCTGCTGGGCGTCCACCACCAGGTCGGTGATCTCCAGCGGGCGGGCGTACTGGTCGTGCACCCGGCGGGTCACCCGGACCGAGGACGCGTCCGCGACCTGGGTGATGGAGTCCCGGTGGTGCAGGGTGAGGCCCGCCTTGCGCATCCAGTCGTAGGCCCGGCGCAGCTGCGCGGCGGTACAGCCGTCGGCCCGGTCCCGGTAGCGGCCCAGCTCCTCGACCTCGGTCAGGGCCACCGTCGAGAAGGAGGTCACGGCGGTCCGCAGGGCGTGTCCGTCGGGGGAGGCGGACTCGTAGCGGTGCACCAGGGTCGGCCGGTGCGGGGCCAGCCCCAGCGCCGCCGCGTGCTCGGGCGGCGGCTCCTCCCAGGTGACCGTCGCCCGGTCGACCGCACCGTGATCCGTGGTCCCGGCGCCCACCGGGAAGGCCAGCGAGACCGGGCTCTCCACCGGACGACCGGGCAGCGTCGCGTGGCTGCCCCGCCGGTCGGTGGCCACCAGTCCGCTGTGCCGCAGGACCTCCAGCGCCTGCCGGACGGTCTCCCGGCTGACCCCGAAGTGCTGCGCCAGCTGCCGCTCGGCGGGCAGCCGTTCACCCGGCGGCAGGGTGCCGTCGCGCAGTTCGCCGAGGAGTTGTGTAGCGATCCGCCAGTACAGGGGCTGCCCTTCGCTCTCGGAGTGGTCGTGGGGGGTGGTGCGGGCCATGCCGCGCCTCCTGTGGGTGACAGGGCCTGGTCACCGGGCACACGGACAGGCGTGCTGACGCCTGCCGGCGGGCCCGATGACAAGACGTAGCCGTGCGGGTTCGTTCCGCGACCACATCTAGCATTGGTCTAAACCATCAGGGAAGAGCGGCCGACGGGTTCGGCCGAAACCGTGCGGGCCTCACAGACTCGCGTAAACGGCGTTGACCAGGGCCGTCTTCCGGGGGTCGTCCGCGATCCGCGGCCCCATGCGGTTCATGACGTACCCGAGGGAGACCCCCGCTTCCGGGTCGGCCAACCCGCAGGAGCCGCCGAACCCGTCATGTCCGAAGGCGCGCGGGTTCGGCCCGTACGAGCCGTTCGGCCCGCTCAGCCAGAGCCCGAGGCCGATCTCGGTGTCGTGCTCGAATCCCGCCCCCAGCACCAGGTCACGGCAGCTGCCCTGGCCCTCCCGCACCCGCTCGGCCGCCTCCGGCGACAGCACGCGCAGGCCGCCGTACTCGCCCCGGCCCGCGAACACCCCGTACAGGGCCGCGACCGCGCGTGCCGTGCCGTGCCCGTTGGCCGCCGGGATCTCGGCCGCCCGCCACTCGGGGGTGTTCGCCGCGCTCGCGCCCACCCCCGGGTTGGCCAGGGCCGCGACGGCGGCCGGTGCCAACTGGCTGAAGATCGCGGCCTGTTCGCTGTCCGACACGACCCGCGGATGGACCAGCTCGGCCGCCCGGCCCGATTCCTTCTCCGGCAGCCCGACGGTGAAGTCGATCCCCAGCGGCCCGGTGACCTCCCGCTCCAGGAACGCCCCCGGCAGCAGCCCCGACACCCGCCGTACCACCTCGCCGACCAGGAAGCCGTACGTCAGCGCGTGGTACCCGGACCTGGTCCCCGGCTCCCACCAGGGTTCCGTCGCCGCCAGCCGCGCGGTCGTCAGCTCCCAGTCGTACAGGTCCTGGAGCGAGTGCGGCTCGCGCAGCCCGGACAGCCCGGCCCGGTGCGAGAGCAGATGGCGGACCAGGACCCCCTCCTTGCCGGCTGCCGCGAACTCGGGCCAGTAGCCGGCCACCGGCGCGTCGAGGTCGAGCAGCCCCCGGTCGGCCAGGATGTGCGCACACAGGGCCACCGGGCCCTTGGTGGTGGACCAGACGTTGACCAGGGTGTCGCGTTCCCACGGCCGGGTGCGAGCCGGATCCGTCCAGCCGCCCCAGAGGTCCACCACGGTCTCGCCGCCGACCGTCACCGCGACGGCGGCACCCAGCTCCTCCCGGTCCCGGAAGTTCTCCTCGAACGCCTCCCGCACCGCCGCGAAACGCGGTTCGCAGTGACCGTGGACCTGGACCTGTGGCTGTGGCTGTGGCTGTGGCTCGTGCTCGGACATGCGTCCTCCGTCGTACGCCGGAAAACCCGGACCGCGACGCTGCGGCCCGGGCACACCGAACGTACCGACTGGTCGGACTGGAGGGAAGGTCAGAGGAGGAAGAGTCGCCCGGCCGGCTCCTGGTGCCCGTCGGCGGAGTGCCAGTAGTCGCGGCTCTCCACCGCGAGCCCCTGCGTATCGAAGCGTACGAACACGCACCCGGCCAGCGTGGCCGCCGCACCCCCCTCCTCGGACCGGACGCGGAACTCCGCGGCCGCGACCCCGTCCGGGCCCACCAGCGGGGCCGAGAACCTGACGTCCGTCACCCGCTCCGCCTCGAACGACCAGCGCAGATAGGCGGCGAGTTCGTCCCGCCCCCGGTGCGGATCGCGGAACGGCATCGAGCGGTGCACGCAGTCCTCGGCGTACAGGGCGAGCAGCGCGTCCACGTCGTGCGCGGCCCAGCCCCGCTCCCAGGCCTTGACGAACCGCTCGGCGGCCTCGCGCGTGTCCATCTCCCTCGCCTCCTCAGACGTGCGAGCGCAGCCAGCGCACCTTCGCCGCCTCGTGGTACGGGCCGCCGCCCTCGTGGTCGTTGTAGTCGTACACCTCGATCGTCTTGTCCTCGTGCGCCCAGGAGTTGAAGGCCGCGTAGACCGTGGAGGGCGGGCAGGTCTGGTCCTCCAGGGCCGCCGAGAACAGCGCCGGGGCCCGGCCGCGCGCCGCGAAGTGCACACCGTCGAAGTAGGAGAGGGTGCGCTGCACGTCCGCCGAGCGGCCGCGGTGGGTCCTGAGGAACAGGGCGATCTCCCGGTACGGGTGACGGTCCGTCAGATCGACGGCCCGCGGAAAGTCGCACAGGAACGGCACGTCGGGGGCGACCGCGACCAGGTCGGGGACCAGGCCGCCGACCGCGACGGTGATCCCGCCGCCCTGGCTGGCCCCGAGCACCACGGTCCGCGACGCGTCGGTCAGCGGGTGCGAACGGGCCGCCTCCACGGCTCGTACCGCGTCCGTGAACACCCGCCGGTAGTAGTAGTTCTCCGGCGCATCGATGCCCCGCGTCATGAACCCGGGATACGCCGGCGCGCCGCCCACCGGGTCGGCGGTGGCGCCCCCGCCGCCCCAGGCGCTGCCCTGGCCCCGGGTGTCCATCGTGAAGTGCGCCCGTCCCGTCGACGCCCAGAGCAGGTTCTCGTGCGGAAGCCCGCGCCCGCCGCCGTACCCGATGAACTCCACGACCAGCGGCAGCGGCCCGGTCGCTCCGGCCGGCAGTCGCAGCCAGCCCTTGACCGGGTGGCCGCCGAACCCGGCGAACGTCACGTCGAAGACGTCGACCGTGGACAGCCCGGTGTCGACGGGTTCGAAGCGGGCGCCGAGATCGTGCTCGCGGGCCTCCTGGAGGGTCTTGGACCAGAAGGCGTCGAAGTCGTCCGGTGCCACCGACTCGCTGCGGTGTTCGCGGAGCTCGTCCAGGGGAAGGTCGAACAGGGCCATCAACAACCGCCTCGGTGAAGGAAAGGTGCGGATGATCACACCGTACGTGGGTGGTCCGACGAATCGCCAGGCCTCTGCGCCGACCGACCCCTACGATGAACCCATGCCATCAGCTGTCGATCTGCTGGTCAGAGACGCCGGACTGCTCGTCGTGGACGGCGGGCGGGAGATCCCGGGCGGTTGGGTGGCCCTGGCCGGTGGTCGGGTCACCTCGGTCGGAACGGCCGGAACCGAGCCCGAGGCCCGTACGGTCCTCTCCGCGTCCGGACGGCTCGTCACCCCCGGCCTCGTCAACACCCACCACCACATGTACCAGAACCTCACCCGCTCCTACGCCCCGGCTGTCAACGGCTCTCTCTTCGACTGGCTGACCACCCTCTACCCCCTGTGGGCCGGCCTCGACGAGGAGGCCGCCTACGTCTCCGCGTACGTCGGTATGGCGGAACTCCTCATGGGCGGCTGCACCACATCCTCCGACCACCTCTATGTGCATCCGCGCCCCGGCCTGGTCGACGCCGAGATCCGCGCGGCCCGCGACATCGGCTTCCGCTTCCACGCCACCCGCGGTTCGATGACCCGCTCCGTCGAGGACGGCGGACTGCCGCCGCGGAGCGTCACCCAGACCACCGACGAGGTCCTCGCCGACAGCGAACGGCTGATCAAGGCGCACCACGACCCCGCGCCGGGCGCCCTGATCCGGGTCGCGCTCGCCCCCTGCTCACCCTTCTCGGTGACCAAGGAGGTGATGACGGCGACCGCCGAACTCGCCGAGCGGTACGACGTCCGCCTGCACACCCATCTCGCCGAGGACCACGACGAGGACACCTACTGCCTGGCGACCTACGGCTGCCGTCCCGTCGAGTACTTCGAGGACTGCGGCTGGCTGAGCGACCGCACCTGGGTCGCCCACTGCATCTACCCGAACGACGGCGAACTGCGCCGGCTCGCCGCCGCGGGTGTCGGCGTCGCGCACTGTCCCAGCTCCAACATGCTCATCGGCGGCGGCACCGCCCGGGTGCGGGAGATGCGCGAGCTGGGACTCCCCGTGGGCATGGGCTGTGACGGCTCGGCCTCCACCGACCATGCGTCCCTCTGGATGGAGACGCGCAACGCCCTGCTGCTCGGCCGCTACCGGGGCGGCCCCGCCGCCATGACCGCCCGGGACGCCCTGGACATCGCCACCCGCGGTTCGGCCCGGTGCCTCGGCCGCGCCGACGAACTCGGCCATCTGCGTCCCGGGGCCTGCGCCGACCTGGTCGTCTGGGACCTCCACGAGGTCGCCCTGGCCGGTGCCCTCACCGACCCCGTGGAGGCCTGGCTGCGCTGCGGGCCCGCGCGGGCGTGGACGACGGTGGTCGGCGGGCGGGTGCTGGTCGACGCGGGCGAGCCCGTCCTGCCGGGGCTGCCGGACGCGCTGCGCACGCACGCGCGCGTGGCCCGCCGACTGCAGGCGACCGACTAGCGGGATGAACGGCCAGCGGGTTGGCCGACCAGCGGTTTGAAGGGCCAGCCGGTTGGGCGACCAGCGGTTTGACCGGCCGGTCGGCTGGGCGGCTAGCGGGTTTCAGGCGCGCCCACGGGTCCAGTCCGGCCCGGTGCGCGCCCACTCCTGCTCCCACTCGGCGAGCCGGTGGGAGAGCGCCACCCGGCGCACCACGCCATGGCCGAGCAGCACCACGGCCGCCGCGCCGCCCGCCCCGCACAGCCCCACGGTGACCGTGTGCTGCCAGACGGCGATGTCGTCGGGCGGCGGGGCGACCCCGTGCCCCTGCCGGTCGAACCACACGTCCACCACGTCACCGGTCCGGGTTCCCGCCGGCACCCGAGCCAGGGCGGTCTTCGTCCCCTGGCCCGGAACCGTCCAGCGGACGTTCGTCTCGTAGGCGTGCGCACGGTCGCCGCCCTGCACCGAGGGCAGCTGATCCGGGGTACCGCCGACGACCACGGCCCGGACCATGTGCCGCTCGGCCCGCTCCACCGCCGCCACCGACCGCGCCTGCCCGTAGGCCCACAGCCCGGCCACCGCCCCGACCAGGGGAGCGCCCACACCCAGCAGGACCGCGACAGCCAGCGCGATCCACGCCTCAACCACGTCGGACTTGCGCCGCAGCGGGTTCTGCCGCCAGCGCCAGCCACGCACCCGGGTACGCATGTCGACCTCCTCGCCGCCGCAAGAGCCGGAGGGCCGGACAGTCGGTCCGCAGCTCCCAGCGTGCCCCCGCTCGCACACGAGCGTCCACACGGGAGTGGTACCCCGAACGGAGTACCTGGCTCACTCTGCGGAACCACGGACGCGGCGCGGGCGGAAGCGCGCGGTCCGGCGCGCGCCGCACGCCCGGCCCCGGCGCCCCGCGAATACCCGGACCGCACGCCCTGGCAGGTCACCGCGGGGAGCCCGCGCTCGTCCGGACCGCTCGACGAGGAGCCGGGAGCGGTCGATTCAACCCGTTCGAGAAAGCGGGGTAAAGTCCACTTCTGTTACAGTCCGAGACAGCGTCACTACGGAGACAGGGAGGCCCAGATGCCCGTCAGCGGCGTTCCGGACCGCGGTACGGTCCTGGATCCCACCCCGTTCGAGCGCCTCGACCTGTCGGGCAGGCGGCTGGTCGTCGTCGGAGGCACCAACGGCCTGGGGCGGGCCGTCGCTCGGCAGGCGCTGGCCCGTGGGGCGGAGGTCACCGTGGTCGGCAGGACGCCGCGGGACGCCCCGTCCGCCCGGCTGACGTTCGTCGAGGCCGACCTCTCCTCGATGCGCGAGGCCGTCCGCCTGGGGCAGGAACTTCCCGTGGAGTCGGCCGACGTCGTCCTGTTCACCCTCGGCATCTTCGCGGCCAAGGTGCGCGAGGAGACCGACGAGCGCGTCGAGCGGGACATGGCGGTGAGCTACCTGAGCCGCTTCGCGGTGCTCCAAGGCCTCGCCTCCCGCCTGGGAACGGCGCGCCCGGACCCCGCGCCCCGGCCTCGCGTGTTCGTCATGGGCGCACCGGGCACCGGAGCCGCCGGTGACCCCGACGACCTCAACGCCGACCGGCACTACAACGGGATGCGGGCGCACCTGAACACGGTGGTGGCGAACGAAGCCCTGGTCCTCGCGCGGCGGGACAAGCCCTTCGGCCCCGCGTACTTCGGGTTGAACCCCGGCGTCATCAAGACCGACATCCGCGCCAACTACCTGGGAGAGGGCGGCATCACCCACCGGCTCCTGGAGACGGTCATCGGGCTGGTCGCCCAGTCACCCCAGCGCTACGCCCGGCGCATCGTGCCGCTCCTGTTCGACCCGGACCTCGACGGACACGGCGGCGCGCTGTTCAACAGCAAGGCTCGCCCCATCCTGCCCTCCCGGAAACTGGACGAGGAACGCGTAGGCCGATTCATGTCGGCCTCGGACGAACTGCTGCGCCGCGCTCTCTCCTGAGGCGCCGAACCGGCGGGCACGACACGGCGGTTCGACGGTCACCGGGTCTGCGGGCGGTTCAGGAACGGCACACGCGGCGGACGATGTCCTGCCAACCGTCTGCCAGCCTCCGCTCGGCGTCCTGTTCGCCCTGGCCGAGCTCGGTCGACGAGATGTACAGGAGGAGGGGTCCGTCAAGGGCGGCGGTCAGTTGTACGGCCAGAAGATCGCGGTCGGCGGGCCCGAGGTCTATCTGGCCCAGGAGCATGCGGATGTGCATCCGTGACAGCGGTGTCTGACTGCGGGCGGGGACGGGCTGTCGTCCGTCGAGCGCGGAGCGCGCGATGTCGTGGTGGTCGATGAGGAACCGGACACGGGCTTTCCCGTAGGCGATCAGGCGCTCCAGCGGCGGTGCCCCCGGCCCCAGGGGCGGTGGTCCGGACAGCACGCGTTCCTGGAAGGCGTACTCGCCGTCGTCCAGCAGGGCCTGGAAGATGCCGGCGCGGGTCTTGAAGCGACGGAACACGGTGCCCTTGCCCAACCCGGAGCGCTCGGCGAGCGCGTCCATCGTGATCCTGTCCGGCCCGAGCTCCGTGAGCATCTCCCGCGCGGTGGCCAGAAGGCGCTGCCGGTTGCGTGCGGCATCGACACGCTCGGGAGCCGGTTGTGACAAGTCGGTCCGTTCCACACGGTCACCTTACGTCGACGCCGAGAAGCGGAGGGGGCGACCGGCCTGCGCTCGGTCAACGCCCCGGCCGGGCCGGTGTGTTGTGAGCGCGGCCGGGTGGTGGACGGGGCGGCGGGGCGGCCCGAGTGGGCCTCGCCCTGATTGCGGCATGCGCATCGCCGCCCCGGCAGTAGCGGGGTATAGTCCGCTTATGGTCCTGTGGGTGCGTGGCAACAGGCTGCCGCAGCCGGGCCGATCCTTGTATTGGATGGTGCAGACATGCCGCTCACCGGGGAATACGAGCCGAGTGCGTTCGACTTCGCCCGCAATCAGGTTGAGCTGTACGAACGTTCCGGCGGCACCGAGGGCACGGACAACCAGGGCAGGCCGGTGATCGTGCTGACGTCGGTGGGCGCCAAGAGCGGGAAGCTGCGCAAGACACCGCTGATGCGTGTCGAGCACGCGGGGGAGTACGCCGTCGTCGCCTCACTGGGCGGCGCGCCCAAGCACCCTGTCTGGTACTACAACCTGGCTGCGAACCCGCATGTGGAGCTCCAGGACGGTCCGGTGAAGAAGGACTACCGGGCCAGGGAGGTGGACGGCGAGGACTACGAGGCGTGGTTCCAGCGGGCCGTCGAGACCTGGCCGGACTACGCCGAGTACCAGAAGAAGACCACCCGGAAGATGCCCATCTTCGTTCTCACGCCCTTCGACGCGCAGTGATCGGCTCCTGAGGCCGGGCGGCGGGACCCTGACCGCCCCGCGGCCGGACGTCCGGCGTCGTCGGTGCGTGGGTTCCCGC
Organism: Streptomyces sp. NPDC058464; assembly: GCF_042721035.1. Lineage (NCBI taxonomy): Bacteria > Bacillati > Actinomycetota > Actinomycetes > Kitasatosporales > Streptomycetaceae > Streptomyces > Streptomyces sp. NPDC058464. Next base: position 70,859 of record NZ_JBHXMA010000001.1, on the reverse strand, counting down.
CCAGGTCAGGGTCCCGATCATTGCGGCCGTATGAACGATCCGCGGGTGCGGGAATAGCGGCCGTGTACTCATCCTTGCCGCTGAGTGCCGCTGCCGGGACACCGGTGACAGCACCAGAGAGCGAGGAAACACGATGCCCAAGGCGTACGTCTACACCAGGCACGGCGGGCCCGAGACCGAGGCCTTCGCCGAGCTGGACCGGCCCGTTCCCGGCCCCGGCGAACTGCTCGTCGCGGTCCGCGCGGCGGGGGTCAACCCCGTCGACTGGAAGCTGCGGGGCGGGTTCCGCCGCCCCGGCGAAGGGGAGGCGCGCTTCCCGGTCGTCCTCGGCAGCGAGGCCGCGGGTGTGGTCGAGGAGATCGGCGAGGGCGTGACCGGGTTCGCGACCGGCGACGAGGTCTTCGGCAACACGGCCGGCGGCGCGTTCGCCGAGTACGCCCTGCTGCAGGCGTCCGTGACCGCGCACAAGCCCGCCGCGCTGTCCTTCGCCGACGCCGCCACCCTGCCGGTCGCCGCGGCCACCGCCTACGACGGCGTACGCCAGCTCGACCTGCCCGAGGGTGCGACCCTGCTGGTCACCGGTGCGGGCGGCGGTGTCGGCGCGGCGGTCCTGCAGATCGCCCACGCCTGGGGCCTGCGGGTGGTCGGTGTGGCCAGTGCGGCCAAGAAGGGTGTCGTGGAGTCGCTGGGCGCCGTCCACGTGGCCTCCGGCCCTGGGCTGGCCGACCGGGTGCGCGCGGCCGCGCCCCGGGGTGTGGACGGCGTCTACGACCTGGTCGGCGGCGAGGTGCTCGCCGAGGCGGCCGGGCTGCTCGCCGACCGGACCAAGCTGATCACCGCGGGCGCCCCGCCGGAGACCGTCGCCGCGCTGGGCGGCGCCCGGGTCGAACGCGCCCGTACCGCCGCGGTCCTGGACGAGGTGGCCGAGCTCGTCGTGGCCGGGGAACTGGACCCCCATGTCTCGCAGACCTTCCCGCTGGACAGGGCCGACGAGGCGCTGCGCGCCGTCGAGGACGGGCACGCGCTCGGCAAGATCGTGATCGAGGTCGCCATATGAGCGTCCCGAACCCCCGCGAGGGCGCCCCGCACATCCTGGACAACCCCGCCCGCGCCTCGCTCACCGGCCCGCACGCCCTCTTCGCCGAGCGGCGCGGCCGGATCCTGCGCTACCCCGTCGACGTCTCCCCGTGGCTGGCGCTGCCCGACGACCCCGACGCCGACGACTGGGCGGACCTCGCCGCCCTGGCCGGCCCCGGCGCGGAGGTCCCGCTGCCCGGTTACCGCGGTGAGCTTCCGGAGGGCTGGGAGCGCACCATGGACATCGCGGGCGTACAGCTGGTGGACGAGGGCATGGAAGGGGTCCCGGAGCCGGCCGCGGTCCGGCTGGGCCCGGCCGACGTCCCGGAGATCCTCGACCTGGTCGAGCGCACCCGCCCCGGCCCGTTCCTGCCCCGCACCATCGAACTCGGCACCTACCTGGGCATCCGCCGCGACGGCAGGCTGATCGCGATGGCGGGGGAGCGGCTGCACCCGCCGGGCTGGACCGAGATCAGCGCGGTCTGCACCGACCCGGCCTACCGCGGCGAGGGCCTCGCGACCCGGCTGATCCGCGCGGTCGCGTACGGCATCCGGGAGCGCGGCGAGACCCCGTTCCTGCACACCGGCGCCGAGAACACCACCGCGATCCGGCTGTACGAGTCGCTCGGCTTCCGGCTGCGCCGCCGGACCGCCTTCATCGCGGCCCGGGTGCCGGCGTCGCTCGGTCAGTCGCCGGCGGAGCCCGCCGAGGTCCCGGCGTTGTAGCGCTCCAGGTATCCGGCGAACCTGACCAGGTCCGCCTCCGGCCAGTCCGCCAGCCGCTCCCGGAAGGCCGCCCGGCGGCTCCGCGTGACCTGGGCCAGGATCTCCTCTCCCGCCTCCGTCAGATGCAGCACCTGGACCCGGTGGTCCTCCGGGTCCAGGCGCCGCTCGATCAGACCCGCCCGCTCCAGCGCCGCCACCTGCCGGCTGACCGTCGACTTGTCCAGCGCGTAGTGCGCGGCCAGATCGGTGGCCCGGCAGCCACCGCTCTCCTCCAGATGCCCGAGCAGCGTGTACGACACCAGCGACAGCTCGGGGTGCATGCGCCCGGCCGACGCCCGGGCCCGGCGCGCGAAGATGGTCATCTCGCGCTGGATGGTCTCGACTGCCGTCTCCGCCGCTGTCACGGGAATACCTCCTCCGACGTTCTAGTTGTATAGTACAACTTGACCGTGAGTTGTATAAGCCAACCAGTTTGGCCGCAAGGATCTGGAGGTCGTACGCGATGAGGTCACCGGCTCTGCACCATGTGCTCACGCACCTGCTCACCCCGCTGCTGATGTGCCTGGGTATGGGGCTCGCATATATGGGCGCGTTCGTCCACCCCGAGCCCAACCACATGCCGGTGGCCGTGGTCGGGGCCGGACCGGAAGCGAAGGTGTTGGCGCAGACCATCAAGGACACCGCCGGCGACAAGCTCGACGTCCGTACCGTCCCCACCCGCGCCGCGGCCGTCGACCTGCTCGAGTCCCGAACCGTGACCGGCGCCTATGTGCCGAGCGCCAAGGCTCCGGAGCTGATCGTCGCCAGCGCCGCCTCCGACATGGACGCCACGGCCGTCGAGAAGGTCTTCACCCCCGTCGCCGCCGAGCAGGGCGTCCCCCTCAAGGTCACCGACGTGGCCGAGCCGGTCGCCGACGACCCCACCGGACAGGGCCTCTTCTTCCTGCTCATCGCCGTGAGCATCGGCTCCTACGCCTCGGTCGCCGCGCTCGGCGCGGCCGGTGCGGCGCTCCCCATGCGGATACGCGCCCTGCTGGCGCTCGGTGTCTCCGCCGTCGTCAGCGGCATCGGTGCCTTCCTCGCCGGTCCGGTGTTCCACCTCGCCCACCACGACCTGGCCGGGGTCTGGGGCATGGCCTGGCTCTACTCCGCGGGCATCCTCCTCATCGGCGTCGGCCTGCACACCTTCCTCAAGCGGTGGACCACGCTGACCATGATGGTGCTGTTCGTGATGCTCAACTTCACCAGCTCCGGCGGGTTGTTCCGCCCCGAGCTGCAGAACGGCTTCTTCGGCACCCTGCACGCCTTCTGGAACGGCGCCGGCTTCGTCGAGGGCGTCCGCAGCCTGCTGTACTTCGGCAGCGACGGCCTGACCCGCAACGTGTGGACCCTCGCGGCCTGGCTGCTGGCCGGCCTCGCGGTCACCGCGATCGCCGCGGCCTACGAGCGGACCAAGGCGGCCCCGGCCGCGGCCCCGGCCCCGGCTGCGTCCGTGGCCGTTCCGGACTCCCCGGCGGAACTGGCCGAACTGGCCGAACTGGCCGAGGAGGCCGAGAAGGCTCAGGAGGCCGAAGAGGAGACCGCGGAAGCGGTCGGCGTCTGACCGCCCCAACGCCCCAACGCTCGTCCGCTCGACCGCCCCAATGCTCGACCGCTCGACCGCCCGGAGGTCGGGCGGTCCGCGCGTCCGATCGCCCGCCCGGTAGACCGTCCGACCGGCCCCCCGCGTCCGGATAGGCTTCCGGTGATGACCTCGCTCTCCGACTCCGACTCCGACACCGCCACCGCCGTCGTCTCCGCGCTGCGGGCCGCCGGCTGCGTCTTCGCCGAGGACGAGGCGGACCTGATCCTCGGCACCGCCCGCACCCCGGACGAACTGGCCGCCATGGTGGACCGGCGAGCCGCCGGACAGCCCCTCGAACACGTCCTCGGCTGGGCAGGGTTCCACGGGCTGCGGATCCTCGTGGAACCCGGCGTGTTCGTGCCCCGCCGCCGCACCGAGTTCCTGGTCGACCAGGCCCTGGCCCAGGCTCCCGGGGCGTCCGTCGTCGTGGACCTGTGCTGCGGCTCGGGCGCGGTCGGTGCCGCCCTCGCCGCCGCCCTCGGGGACGCCGAACTGCACGCCGCCGACATCGACCCGACCGCGGTCGGCTGCGCCCGCTGCAACATCGCCCCCTACGGCGGCCACGCCCACGTCGGCGACCTGTTCGCCGCCCTGCCGGCCGACCTGCGCGGCCGGACCGGCATCCTCGCGGCCAACGTGCCCTACGTCCCCAGCGACGAGGTCGGGCTGCTGCCCGCCGAGGCCCGCGAGCACGAGCCGCTGGTCGCCCTCGACGGCGGCGGCGACGGTCTCGACGTGCTGCGCAGGGTCGCCGCGGGGGCGCGCGACTGGCTCGCGCCCGGCGGCTGCGTCCTGGTCGAGACGAGCGAACGCCAGGCCGAGGACGCTGTCGAAGCCTTCCGCGGCGCCGGCCTGATCACCCGGCTCGCCGTCTCGGAAGAGCTGTACGCGAACGTCGTGATCGGCGTACGCGACTAGGGAGGCTCCCTCCGGAGTCGTGATGGCCGGGTCGGGGCCGAGCAATGCGATCGCCGCGCCGCGTGGCCGACGCCCCGCCATGGAGTTGTCCGGCGTCCTGTCGTACCGGGTCGCCGGTCCTGGCCGGGCTCGGTTCCGGGCCGCGGTGGTCGGTGGATCAGTTCTCGGACAGGAGCCAGCCGATGCGGAGTTCTTCCGCACCCGGGCGGAAGGTCCGGATGAGTTCGGCTCGTTCGGGGTCGCTCGCGGGGAGGGCGTCGGCGAGGAGAGCCTGTGCGGCGATGGTCTGGGGCCGGGCGCCGAGCGCGGCGCGCAGGTGAAGTGAGCGGCGCAGCATGGCGATCCGCTCGGCGGGCTCCTTGTGCGGTGCGAGGTGCCGGATGATGTACGACTCGAAGTAGCCGTCGCCGGACCTCGTCGCGATCTCGAGAGCCGTCTCGTAGCGCGGGAGGGCGCCGGCCGGATCCTCGTCGATGTTGTCCAGCAGGACGGCCCAGTGGTACTCGGCCCAACCGCGCTGCATTTCGTCCCCGCTCTCCACCGCCGCGCGGTAGCCGGCCTCGGCCACGGCGCGGTCGTCGGCGCGGGGCTCGCGCCGGAACAGCAGGCGGCTGTAGGCCAGTCGTGCCGTGAGCAGGTGCGCGGTCGGCGACGCGGGATCGAGCGCCGCGACCGCCTTCTCGGCCTCCTCATGACCCTCGACGCGGAAGAACCAGCGGTCGACGGCGATCTCCGCGCGCAACTCGGGCTCGGCGTCCGGACCCAGGGCGGCGAGCGCGGCGTCCCACTCCCCGAGCAGGTGCAGACGGTGGGCTATGTAGGTGTCATCGGATACCATGGCGCCTACAGTAGGAAGCGGCGATGTAGGTGGTCAAGTGCAGTACGGTGACTACATTGGGAACGTGACGCGGTTGGCCGTCGAGCTGGCCAACACCGGGACCCTCGACCAGCACGGCGAGCTGGTCGCCGCGTTCTTCGCGGAGCACGAGATCGCTCCGCCGCCGGGCGGCGACTACGGAGAGCTGCCGGACCTCGTGCGCACGGCTCTGGCGCAGTCGGTCGACGGCGCCGCCCCCGAGGCCGTGCACCGCCTGCTGCGCGACTATCCGCCGGAGATGCACCTGTCCGACCATGACGGCCTCGGCGGCTGGCACATCCACTTCAGCCGCAACGGCACCCCGGCCAAGCGGTGGGTCGGCCAGCTGATCGCCGCCAAGCTCGCCCTGGTCGTGGCCGGGGACCCGGCGGTGACGCTGGGGCGGTGCGCCGCGGCCGGGTGCGGAAACTACTTCGTGGACCAGTCACGGAACCGGACCCGCCGGTTCTGCTCCAACGCGTGCGCGAGCCGGACGACGGTCGCGGCACATCGGGCCCGGACGGCGAAGAACTCCTAGCGGCGTCGGCCGTGGAGCAGTCGCCGGCGGACCCGTCGGGCGGCCAAGGACGACGGCGCGTAAGGGCGGCGACGCATGCCGGTCGGCCTAGGTGGTCGCCCCGCTCCCCGAGGGGCTCGGGGACGGTGAACGGTCGCCGGGGCGCTGCCATGGGCCGCCGCGGTCGTGCATGCCGCCGCGGCCCATGCCCGTGAAGTCGCCCGAGAGGGCGGCGGACGCGGTGAGCTTGCCGTCGTCGGCGCGGGTGCCGGTCAGGAAGGCCGTCGCGTCCTTCTTCAGCGTGTCGGAGTCGCCTCGCACCTTGACGTCCGAGCCCACGGTCCACGTCCACGACGTGCCGTCGTCGCTCTTCACCGTGACCTGGTCGCCGTCCACCTTCTGGACGGTGCCCCGCTGCCAGACCCGCACCACGTACTTGCCGGAGTCCGGATCCTTGACGGTCGCTTCGCCGTGCACGCCCATGCCGCCGCCCATGCCGAACCAGCCCTGCCCGGGGCCGCGTCCGTCCGGCGCGGAGGGCCGGGCCGACGGCGCACCGGAGGCGGCCGGGGGCGTGGCGGAGCCGCTGTCGCCCGAGCCGGCGGCGAACGCCACCGTGCCGCCCAGGGCGAGCGCCCCGGCGACGAAGGCCACGGTCACCGCGCGCACGCGGAACGACTGGCGGCGCCACAGGTCGCGCAGCGGCGCGCCCGGCTCACGGTCCGGTCCCGGCCCCGCGAGGACCTCGGGCGGGGCTTCCCATGTCGGGGCTTCCCACTCCGGGGCGGTGGCCCGCGGGGGACGGTCGGGCATCGGGGGGATCGACGGTTCGGTTCCGTCGACGTCACGGCGGTCTTCCTGCTCCGGTTCGTGCGTCACGGCTCGCTCCCATCGGCGAACGGCACACGGCATCGCGTGATGCATGCCTCTCTGTGAATTGTGGGAGCCCGCCGATAAGAACCTGGTAATCAGTCCCTGTGAATTAGATGAATCCGCGCACGGGGCATCCGGCGCCCCCGCGTCCCGGCGGCTAGGGCAGTTCCCGTGCCCTCGCGATCAGCAGTGCCACGTCGTCGTGGTTGTCGGGGTGGTGCAGCTCCCGCAGCAGCAGGTCGCAGGCATCCTCCAGCGGGCGGACGGGACCGGCGAGGAGGGCCAGCAGCTCGTCCAGGCGTTCGTCCAGGGAGTGGGTCCGGGTCTCGACCAGGCCGTCGGTGTAGAACACCAGCTCGTCGCCGGGTTCGAAGTCCACGGTCGTGGTGGCGAAGGGGACCCCGCCGACGCCCAGCGGGACCCCGGTGGGCAGGTCGAGGAGCTCCGGCGGCCGGCCGGGGCGGACCCGGGCCGGCGGCAGATGGCCGGCGTTGGCGATCCGGCACCGGCGCAGATGCGGGTCGTACACGGCGTACACGCAGGTCGCGATGGAGTGGTCCAGGCCCGACGTGGTCTTGTCCAGGTGTTCGAGGAGCACCGCCGGATCGAGGCCGAGCGAGGCGAGCGTGTTCGTCGCGGTGCGCAGCCGGCCCATCGTCGCGGCCGCGTTGATGCCGCTGCCCATCACGTCGCCCACCACGAGGGCCGTTCTGCCGCCGTCCAGCGGGATGACGTCGAACCAGTCGCCGCCCACCTCGACGGTGGCGCCCGCCGGCTGGTAGCGGGAGGCGACCTCCAGGCCGGGGGTGACCCGGGGATGCGTGGGCAGCAGGCTGCGCTGGAGGGTCAGGGCGGTGGTGCGGGCGTTCTGGTACCAGCGGGCGTTGTCGATCTGCACCGCCGCCCGCGCCGCCAGTTCCCGGGCCAGCAGCAGATCGTCGTCGTCGAAGGACGCCGGATTGCGGGTGCGCCTGAGGTCGAGGGCACCCAGCACCTCGCCGCGAGCGATCAGCGGCACGGCCAGATACGAGTGCACCCCGGCCCGGGCCAGCAGCATCGCGGCCTCCCGGGAGGGGGCGATCCGCGCCAGGTCCCCGTCCTTGACCTGTGGGACGACGACGGCCTCCCCGGTCCGCACGCACTCGGTGATCAGCCGGTCCGGCGCGTACCGGGCGACCGTGCCCGGCGCGGCGGCGGCCTGGACCGCGTCCGCCTCCTGCTCCGCGCGCACGGCGAGGGCCCGCAGCACGGCCGGCTCGCCCGGGCCGAGCGTGCTGCGCCGGCCCTCGACCACCGTGTCCAGCAGGTCCACGGCCGCGAAGTCGGCGAGCTCCGGGACGGCGACGTCGGCCAGCTCCCGGGCGGTGCGCTCCAGGTCCAGGGTGGTGCCGATGCGGGCGGAGGCGTCGGCGATCACGGCCAGCCGGCGCCGTGCGTGCTCGGCCTCGACCCCGGCCCGGTACGGCTCGGTGATGTCCACCACCGACGTGGCCACGCCCAGCACGTTGTCCAGCGCGTCCTCCAGCCGGTAGACCGACACCGACCAGATGTGCTCCTCGTCCGGGTCGGCCGGCGTCCGGCCCACCGCGGACTCGTCGATGACCGGCTCACCGGTCCGCAGCACCCGCAGGTACGCCGACTCCAGGGCGTCGGCGTCCAGGGAGGGCAGTACCTCGCGGATCGTCCGCCCCACGTGCTCCGCCGCCGGGACGCCGTTCATCTGTTCGAGGGCCGGGTTGACCGACACGAACCGCAGGTCCGTGTCGAGGACGGCCAGCCCGATCGGCGACTGCTTCACGATCCGCTCGGACAGCGCCACGTCCTGCTCCAGCCGGCGCACCGTCGACTGGTCGGCGGCCAGACCCAGCGCGAACACGTCGCCGCTGTCGTCCATGAGCCGCATGTTGCGGAACTCGACCACATGGGTGGTGCCGTCCTTGTGCCGGATCGGGAAACCGCCGGCCCAGCTCCGCCCGGTGCTCATCACGTCCGCGAACAGCTTGCCGACCAGCTCGATGTGGCGCTCGTCCACCATCAGCCGGGCCGCGTACTGCCCCAGCGCCTCCCGCGCCGTGTAGCCGAACAGCTCCTCCGCCTGCGGGCTCCACAGCACGATGCGCCCCTTGGCGTCCAGCACCACCGAGGCCACGCTCAGGACGTCGAGCAGCCCGCCCGGCCGCACGGGTCCGCGCACGGGCTCCCGGCCCCCCGGCACCGAAGCCTCGGCTGGACTCATCGCACGCACCGCCTTCGAACTTCCGTACGGCACGCCGTCCCCCGTGCCGACTCCCCTTGTTCTATCGCGCTCACCCCCGACTCTCCGACGCTGCCGCCGACTTTTCCACCATCTCTCAACAAGGCGGCATCCGTGTGTCGAGGCGACCGGAGGGGCGGCAGGAGCGTGAGTTCACCTTCCCGTCCCGTCATTGGTCTGTACATGCCCAGCGGGCCCACGCCAGACTGACCGGCGCACGCGCGTCCCACCCCCCAGCTACCGAGGAGTAGGCTTCCATGCCCGCGTCCACCCGGCATCGTTGTCGCGCAGGCCTGACCGCCCTGGTCGCCCTCGCCACCACCCTGGTCCTCGCGACCGCCGCCCCGGCCTCCGCCGCCGACACCTGGACCGAGACCGGCTCCGACCGCGCCGACCCGCTCACCGAGAGCCAGGGCCTGACCTCGGTCGAGGTCCCCGCCAACAGCGCGAACCGGTACACCGGCATCGGCACCATCCCGATCGGCGTCTCCAGCCGCGGCTGGAACCACGTCGGCGACCCCGACGAGTCCTACGACGGCTACTACGTCGAGCCCTACCAGGCCGACTCCGGCACCGCCAAGATGTACCGGGCGCAGGCCCCCGACGGCACCTGGTCGGAGTACGTCCACACGCTCGCCTCCGGCGAGGCCCTCAACAACTCGTGGGACGCCATCACGCCCGACAGCCAGTACATGCTCTCCGGCGAGTACGGCACGATGACCCGTTTCCTGGTCTTCCCGACGCCGGGCGCCAACAAGAGCACCTCGCCGTCCGCGAACCTCCCGCTCGCCTCCGTGGTCAACCTGGACCACGCCGTGCGTGACGTGCAGGGCTGCGACTTCTCCAGTGCCACCACGCTGCTGTGCTCCTCGGACGACCCGGACGGCAGCCTCTTCGGCTACACCAAGCCGCTCCTGCAGATCGACCTGTCCGCCCAGCCCGGCTCCGCCAACGTCACCGGGCATGTCACGGCGCTGCGCCAGCTCCCGCTGCGCAGCTCCTGCTCGGGCACCTTCGAGGCCGAGGGCATCGACTACGACCGGCGCACGGGCACCCTGCGCGTCATCGTGATGTCGCCGAGCATCTGCATCCTCACGGACAGCAAGACCTACAAGTTCACCCGGAGCTGAGCCCCCTTCGCGGGTGGTGCCTGCCCCGAAAATGGTGCTTTTCTGTTGGCATGGCGCGGTTCGCGGGGGAACCCGGGCTACCGCGCCATCGCCATGAGAGGAGCGATCACGATGGCCCGTGAGCGACTGCACGAAGAACCCGTCTCCCTCGAGATCAGCGGATGCAACAAGGAGGACGCCCGGATCGTGTTCGACGCGCTGTGCCAGTGCTTCGAGTCCGACCGGGCCGCCGAGGACGTGCCGCAACAGCTCCACGAGACCCGCCCGATGGTGTGGCTCGGCACGTTCGAGGTCACCGACGCCCACGAGTGCACCCCGCCGCCCCGGCTCTCGGCCACGGTCGAGGCCGACGCGCAGGGCGGCTACTGGGCGATCAGCCGGCTCCATACGACCCTCGACTCCCTGTTCGCCGTACGCAACCTGTCCTCCGCCTCGGGCGACCAGGAGAGGGAACTGCACGTCCTGCTCGAAAGCCGGTGACCGGTGATCTGAGACACGTCGTGCCCATGCCCTTGTGCAACTAGTTGCATAATCCGTGCGCGGTCCTCTACAACTACGGTGACGACACCGCGCACGGAGGGCCCGATGAGCCGTTACCCGCACCTGCTGCAACCCCTCGACCTGGGCTTCACCACCCTGCCCAACCGCGTGCTCATGGGCTCCATGCACGTGGGCCTGGAGGAGGCCGAGCGCGGCTTCGAGCGGATGGCGGAGTTCTACGCGGCCCGGGCCCGCGGGGGAGTCGGCCTCATCGTCACCGGCGGCATCGCGCCCAACGACGAGGGCCGGCCGTACGAGGGCGGCGCCAAGCTCACCACCGAGGAGGAGGCCGGGAAGCACCGGGCCGTCACCGAGGCGGTGCACCGCGAGGGCGGCCGGATCGCGATGCAGATCCTGCACTTCGGCCGGTACGCCTACCACCGCGACCTGGTCGCCCCGAGCCCCCTGCAGGCCCCGATCAGCCCCTTCCCGCCCCGTGAGCTGACCGACGCCGACGTCGAGCGCACCGTCGACGACTACGTCCGCGCCGCCCGGCTCGCCCGGCAGGCCGGTTACGACGGAGTCGAGATCATGGGCTCCGAGGGCTATCTGATCAACGAGTTCATCGCCGCGCAGACCAACCACCGCACCGACCGCTGGGGCGGCTCGTACGAGAACCGCATGCGCTTCCCCGTCGAGATCGTCCGCCGGGTGCGCGAGGCCGTCGGCGACGACTTCATCATCGTCTACCGGCTGTCCATGCTGGACCTGGTCCCGGGCGGCTCCTCCCTCGACGAGGTGATCACCCTCGCCAGGGCCGTCGAGGCCGCCGGGGCGACCATCATCAACACCGGCATCGGCTGGCACGAGGCCCGCATCCCCACCATCGCCACCTCGGTCCCGCGCGGTGCGTACACCTGGGTCACGAAGGAGCTGATGGGCGCGGTGTCCGTGCCGCTGGTCACCACCAACCGCATCAACACCCCGGAAGTCGCCGAGGAGTTGCTCGCCGAGGGCTTCGCCGACATGGTCTCCATGGCCCGCCCGATGCTCGCCGACCCCGACTTCGTCAACAAGGCCGCGGCCGGCACGCCCGAGGCCATCAACACCTGCATCGGCTGCAACCAGGCCTGCCTCGACCACACCTTCAGCGGGAAGATCACCTCCTGCCTGGTCAACCCGCGCGCCTGCCACGAGACCGAACTGGTCCTCGCCCCGACCCGGCTGAGGAAGCGCGTCGCGGTCGTCGGCGCCGGTCCGGCCGGCCTCGCCTGCGCGGTGTCCGCCGCCGAACGCGGCCACGAGGTCACCCTGTTCGACGCCGCGGCCGAGATCGGCGGCCAGCTGAACGTGGCCCGCAAGGTCCCCGGCAAGCAGGAGTTCGACGAGACCCTGCGCTACTTCCGCCACCAGCTCGACGCCCACGGCGTGGACGTACGGCTGAACACGACCGTCGAGCCCGAGGACGTCACCGGCTACGACGAGGTCGTGGTCGCCACCGGCGTCAGCCCCCGCACCCCCGACATCCCCGGCATCGACCACCCCCGCGTCGTCGGCTACCTCGACGTGCTGCGCGACAACGCCCCCGTCGGCGACCGGGTCGCGATCCTCGGCGCCGGCGGCATCGGCTTCGACGTCGCCGAGTACCTCACCGACGGCGGCGACAAGGCGAGCGACGACCCGGCGACGTACTTCAAGCACTGGGGCGTCGACATGGACTACCAGGGCCCCGGCGGGCTGGCCGCCCCCGAGCGCCCCGCGCCCCCGCGCACCGTCCACCTGCTCCAGCGCAAGACCAGCAAGGTCGGCGCCGGACTCGGCAAGACCACCGGCTGGATCCACCGCACCGAACTCAAGCACCGCGGCGTCACCATGGTCCCGGGCGTCCAGTACGACCTGATCGACGACGCCGGACTGCACGTCACCGTCGACGGGGAGCGCACGGTCCTGGAGGTCGACACCGTCGTGCTGTGCACCGGGCAGGAACCGCGCCGGGGCCTGTACGAGGAGCTGGTCGCCGCCGGCTGCAGCGCGCACCTCATCGGCGGCGCCGACGTCGCGGCCGAGCTGGACGCCAAGCGGGCCATCAAGCAGGGCACCGAGCTGGCGGCCGCCCTGTGAGCGCCCGTCCCTAGGATGAGCCCATGTCACTCCCGCACGCGATCCTCACCGCCCTGCTCGAAAGGCCGTCGTCGGGGCTTGAGCTGACCCGCAGGTTCGACAGGTCGATCGGCTACTTCTGGTCGGCCACGCACCAGCAGATCTATCGCGAGCTCGGAAAACTGGAGGCCGAGGGCTACATCCGGACCCTGCCGGCCGAGCAGCCGGCCCGCGGGCAGAAGAAGAGCTACGAGGTCCTGCCCGCGGGCCGCGCCGAACTGGCCCGCTGGACCGCCGCCTCCCAGGACCCCAAGCCGCAGCGGGACGTGCTCCTGCTGCGGCTGCGGGCGGCGGCCGTGGTCGGCACGGACGGACTCGAAGCCGACCTGCGGCGCCATCTGGAGCTGCACCGGCGGCAGTTGGCGGAGTACGAGGAGATCCAGCGCCGCGACTTCCCACCGGGCAAGGACACCCCCGAGGACCGGCTGCGGCACCTGGTGCTGCGGGCCGGCATCGACCTGGAGACCTTCTGGACGCAGTGGCTCGGCCACGCGCTCGAAGAGTTCGGCGAACTCCCCGACCCGTCCTAGGGGCTGTCCGGCGGACCGGGCCGCAGACGGCTCAGCGCTCCGCTGGTTGCGCGGTTCGTCAGCCGCGGGCCGGTGGGGGCTGGTCGCGCAGTTCCTCCCCCAGCCTTCGGCCGGGGGTACCCCCAGCGCCCCCTACGGGGCACGAGGTCCGCTCAGAGCCGGTACGGCTTCGAGCGCTTGCGCAGATACCAGCCCGTCGCGATGACGCCCGAGCCGACCAGCGCCGCGCCGATGCCCAGCGTGAGCGGCCCGTAGTCCCGGGCGGCGCCGCCCAGGCCGCCCATCACGCCCCGGGAGGGCGCGGCCGGCGCGGCCGACCTGGTGGTGGAGGAGGTCGTGGGCGCCGCGTTGGCTCCGGACACGATCACCGACTGGGTGCCCGCCGTGCCGCCGTTGGAGCAGACGACGACCACCGTGTAGGTGCCCGGCGACACCCCCGACCAGGCCGCGGACTGGCTCACGGTGGTGCCCGCCAGGGCCACCTGCCGCCCCTGGGCGAAGGCGGTCTGGCCGCTGTTGAGCAGCGAGGCGTTGCCCCAGCTGCCGTTGCTCTGGGTGCAGGCGCTGGTGACCACCGAGACCGTGGTGCCGATGGTGCTCACCGAGATGCCCGTGAGTGCGGCGGACGGCCCGGCGAGCCAGGTCGGGATCGCGGCGGCGGCCGCCAGGGTCGGGCCGGAGCGGAGGAGAAGTCGTGTAGTGCGCATGGGCTGTCCTCCGGCGGCACGGTTGGCGGAACTCCCTGTGCGCCGCCGAGGGTCGGGAAACGCCCGTGCTGCCTCAGGTTCAGCGAAAGGGGCCCCGGCGTGTCCCGCACCCGGAGGGCGACCGACCAGGTGACTTCTTCCTCCGTCCGGCCCAGGCCCGGATGCGTGATGCGGATCAGGTGCCCGTGGTCACGGTCCGCTCCGCCGACCAGCCGCCCCAGGTGCCGTCCGGCAGCCGCGCCCGCAGCCGCACATGGTGGACGGCCCCATGGTCCCGGCCCACATAGAAGCTGTAGGTCGCACGGCCCTTCGGCGGGGTGCCTCCCCACACCAGGGAGGTGGTCGTACCGCTGTCGAGGCGGATCTGGTACTCCGTGACCACACCGCCCACCTGCGGTGGGTCCCAGGCCAGGTCGAGGTAGTGGGCCCCGCTCTCCTCGTGGGTCCGCGCCGTGAACGCGGCCGGCGCGGTGTCCCGGCCGTCGCCGGTGCCCGGCGTGGTGAGCCGTACCGCCGTGCTCGCGGGCGAGAGGTTGTCGGCCGCGTCCCGGGCCCGGACGGTGAAGACATAGCGGGTGCCCGGCCGCAGCCCGGTGACCACCGCCGCGGTCTGGTTGCCGCCCACACTGTGGATCTTGGCGCCGCCCTGCCAGATGTCGTACGACACCACGGCCCGGTCGTCCGTGGAGGCGCCCCAGGACAGCTGCACCGCACGGCTGCCCACGGCCCGGCCGTCCGGCCGGACGGGACGGGTCGGCGCCGAGCGGTCCGCCGCGGCCATCGCCGGTGTGGTCGCCCGCACCGCACGGCTGCGCGGTCCGAGGCTGCCGTCGCCGCCCCGAGCCCGCACGGTGAACACATACACCGTGGACGGCCGGAGCCTGGTGACGTCCACCATGTGCTCGGACCCCGGCACTTCCTCGACCTTCGTGGTGCCGCGATACACCTCATAGCCACGGATCCCGGAACCGTCCGGCAGCGCGTTCCACATGACGTGCACGCTGGTGGCGCTCCCGGCCGCCGCGGTGACCCCCGTCGGGGCGCCGGGCAGCCGGCCACTGTCACCGTCGGCCCCGCCCCAGCCGCAGGACGACACCGACAACAGGACGCAGACCACGACGGCAACTCGGCGCACGGTTCCGCCTCCCCGGGGACGGCAGCACGGCAATGGTCCGGACCAATATGGCCTGCCCGGCATGCGGACATCAAGAGGGCCGTATTGCGGTCGGCGGGGGAGAGTTACGTATGCTGAGTGCCCTGCGGTCGAACTTCCCCGGAGAACAGGGGAGTTCGCGCCTGTGGCGCGGAACGCTGTCGTCGCTGATCCCGCGCCGGCACGGGCGGCCGGGGCGGACTGGGCCGACACCGGTTCAGCGCCCCGGTCCTCGGCCGCCTCTCACGAAGTGTCAGTTTCGTTGCTCCGAACGGCCCTGTACGGCCTTAGGTTGCTGGCCCGGCCGCCGGACCCGCACCATCTTGTTCCGGGTGACTCCATGTCCCCCACGAAAAGGGTCCCTCATCGTGCGTGTCCAGTCGCTGACGCTGGCCGCGGCCGGCGCCGCCCTGCTCGCCCCGGCCACACTGCCCGCCCCCGCGGTCTCCTATGCGGCCTCCGGTGACCGGCACCGGATCACCGCCACCGACCTGCTGGCCCGGGTGCAGGACTGCGTCCAGGTCTCCAAGGGCCGCTACCGCTCCGACGCCGGTACCGCTGCCACCGTCCCCGTGTGCGGCACCCGGCAGGCCGTCTTCTGGAAGGCCGACCTCGACATCGACTGCGACGGCCGGGCCACCGCCCACTGCAACCGCGCGGCCGACCCGGCGTTCTCCGCCGCCACCGCCTTCCAGCAGTCCGACGGCGGCCAGCTCAACGCCGAGGAGCTGCCCTACGTCGTCGTGCCCGGCGTCAGCGACCGCTGGAACCATCGGGCGTTCGGCGTCCGGGGCGGCGCGGTGGCCGCGGTCATCTACAAGGACCGGGTGCAGTACGCGGTCGTCGGCGACACCGGGCCGCGCGACATCATCGGCGAGGCCTCGTACGCCACCGCCAAGGCGCTGGGCATGAACCCCGACCCGCGGGCGGGCGGGGTGGCGTCCGGCGTCACCTACATCGTCTTCAAGGACTCCGGGGTCGAGCCCATCGAGGACCGCGAGGCGGCGGAGGCGGAGGGGGAGCGGCTGGCGGCGGAGTTCGCCGGGGAGGACTGACCGGGCGGGCCGGCGGCCACCGACACCGGCGGGGAGGGCGGTCGCCGGCCCGGCGTACGGGTCAGACGGCCGCCCAGCCGTTGTCCACCGGCAGGATCGCGCCGTTGATGTTGCTCGCCGCGTCCGAGGCCAGGAACACGATCGCCGCCGCCTGCTCCTCGGGCTCGGAGAGCTGGCCCACGTTGCCGAAGTACGGGCCGAGCGCGGCCGGCCCGTGTGCACCGTCCTCCAGGTCCACCTGGATCCCGGTCCTGGTACCGCCGGGGGCGATCGCGTTGGCCCGGATGCCCTGGTTGCGGTACATCACCGCCAGGTTCTTGGTCAGGCCGACGACACCGTGCTTCGAGGCCGTGTAGGCGGCGCCCGCCGCGCTGCCGCGCAGGCCGGCCTCGGAGGCGGTGTTGACGATCGCACCCCGGCCCGCGGCCAGCATGTGCGGCAGCACCGCCCGGGTGAGCAGGAACGGAGCGGTGAGGTTGACGCGTATCACCCGCTCCCACTCCGTGTCGCTGACGTCCGCCAGTGCCGACATCCGGTCCATGATCCCGGCGTTGTTCACCAGGACGTCCACCCCGCCGAACCGCTCCACGGCGGTCGCGACCACCCGGTCCACCACGGACTGCTCGCTGAGGTCGCCGGTGACGGCCTCGGCCGTACCGCCCGCCTTCTCGATCTCCTCGACCGCCGCGCCCGCGGCCTCGGCGTTCAGGTCGGCGACCAGGACCCGGGCGCCCTCCCTCGCGAAGGCAAGGGCGGCGGCCCGCCCGATGCCCGATCCCGCGCCGGTGACGATGACGCCGCGCCCGTCGAGTCCGCTGGTCATGTGGTGCTCCCATCAGGTGGTTCGTGGGCGCACTGCGCCCGGTGCCGGACACACCATACGACTTAATGTCTCTGAGTGACATGAAGTGGCGACCGGAATTTTCCGCCGCCCGCCACCTCGGGGAGAATTCCGATCACCAGTCGCCGGCACCGGAGGAGCAGATGACCGCAGCAGCGGGACGCACGGGACGCCCGCCCCTGACCGAGGAGCGCAAGGCCGAGATCAGACTGGAGATCGCCCGCGTCGCGGTGGACCTGTTCGTCGCCCAGGGGGTGGCCGCTACCACGGGCGAGCAGATCGGGCGGGCGGTCGGGATCTCGGCACGCACGGTGTGGCGCTACTTCCCGAGCAAGGAAGCCTGCGTACGGCCGCTGTTCGCGGCCGGCATCGAAGCCGTCGCCGACGGTCTGCGCGCCTGGCGTCCCGGCCGGCCCCTGGAGGACGCCCTGGAGTGCGCCGTGATGGACGGCAGCCTGGTGCACAGCCCGGACCATGCCACCATGGGCGCCCTGATCCGGCTGACCCGCAGTGAACCGGGCCTGCGCGCGGAGTGGCTCCAGTCCTACGACGAGGCCGAACCGGCGTTCGCCCGCGCCCTCGCCGAACGTGCCGGGGTCCCCGCCGACGACCTGCGGACCACCATCCAGGCGGCCGCGCTCAACGCGGCCCTGCGCGCGGGCGCCGAGTACCACGTCTGGCGCGTCGCCGACCGGACGGTGGACGCGGCCACGGCGGAGACCGAGTTCAGGGCGACCCTGCGCGCGGCGCTCGCGACCGTGGCGGGCGGGCTGTCCTAGGGGGTGTTCAGACCTTGCGGTAGGTGTACGCCTCGGCGGCCGCCGCCTCCACGGCGTCGAGGCCGGCCCCGGTGGCCGCCGTGACGACCGCGGCGATCGCGCCCTCGACGAACGGGGCGTCCACCAGGCGGGTGCCCTCCGGGAGTTCGTCGCCCTCGGCGAGCAGCGCCTTCACGGTGAGGACCGCGCTGCCCAGGTCGGTGAGGACGGCGACCCCCGCACCCCGGTCCACGGCCGCGGCGGCCGCGGCGATCAGTTCGGCGCTGGTGCCCAGCCCACCGCCCTCGGTGCCGCCCGCCGGGGCGACCGGCACCGCCGTGGCGCCGCCCGCCAGCCCCTTGGCCAGCTCCGCGACGGACGCCGCGACCTCCGCGCTGTGCGACACCAGCACGATCCCGACCAGCTTGTCGTCACTCACCGGCCGCCTCCGCGAGTCCCGCGACCAGCAGCGCCGACGAGGTGGCGCCCGGGTCCTGGTGGCCGATGCTGCGCTCGCCGAGATAGCTCGCCCGGCCCTTGCGGGCCTGCAGCGGGATCGTCGCCTCGGCGCCCCGCTCGGCGGCGGCCCGCGCCGCCCCGAAACCGTCGCCGAGCGCGTCGACGGCCGGCACCAGGGCGTCGATCATCGTCTTGTCCCCGGGCGCGGCCCCGCCGAGCGCCATGACCTTGTCCACCCCGGCCCGCAGCGCCTCGGCGAGCTCGGCCTCACTGACCTCGGCCGCGTCACCGAGCGCCTTGCCCGTGCTGCGCAGCAGCGTGCCGTACAGCGGCCCGGAGGCGCCGCCGACCGTGGAGATCAGCCGGCGTCCGGCGAGCGTCAGCACGCCCCCCGGGGTGTCGGGCGCGTCCTTCTCCAGCGCGGCGACCACCGCCTTGAACCCGCGCTGGAGGTTGCTGCCGTGGTCGGCGTCCCCGATGGGTGAGTCGAGGGCGGTGAGCCGCTCCGCCTCGCGGTCGACGGAGGCGGCGGTCGCCGCCATCCAGCGGCGGAAGAAGTCGGCGTCGAGCACTGGATCTCCTTGCGTTGCGGTACGGACGTGGGTCGGTGGTGTCTGTGTCGCTCACATCCCCCAGCGCAGCGCCGGTGTCCTCACCGGTGCGTCCCACAGCCGCAGCAGCTCCTCGTCGACCTGGCAGAGCGTGACCGAGGCACCGGCCATGTCCAGGGAGGTGACGTAGTTGCCGACCAGGGTGCGGGCGACCGTGACCCCGCGCTCGGCGAGCACCCGCTGGACCTCGGCGTTGAACCCGTACAGCTCGAGGAGCGGGGTCGCGCCCATGCCGTTGACCAGGACGAGGACCGGATCGCGCGGGGGCAGGTCCTCCAGGACGGCGTTGACCGCGAAGTCGGCGATCTCGCCGGAGGTCATCATGGCCCGCCGCTCCCGGCCCGGCTCGCCGTGGATGCCGATGCCCAACTCCAGCTCGCCGGGCGGCAGATCGAAGGTCGGGGTGCCCTTGGCCGGGGTGGTGACGGCGCTCAGTGCGAAACCGAAGCTGCGGGAGTTCTCGTTCACCTGGCGCCCGACGGCCTCCACCCGCTCCAGCGGCTGCCCCTCGGCGGCGGCCGCGCCGGCGATCTTCTCGACGAACAGGGTGGCGCCGGTGCCGCGCCGGCCCGCGGTGTACAGGCTGTCGGTGACGGCCACGTCGTCGTTGACGAGCACCTTCGCCACCTGGATGCCCTCGTCCTCGGCGAGTTCGGCGGCCATGTCGAAGTTGAGCACGTCACCGGTGTAGTTCTTCACGATGAACAGCACCCCGGCCCCGCTGTCCACGGCCGCGGCGGCCCGGGCCATCTGGTCCGGGACCGGGGACGTGAACACCTCGCCCGGACAGGCGGCCGACAGCATCCCGGGGCCCACGAATCCGCCGTGCAGCGGCTCGTGCCCGGAGCCGCCGCCCGAGACCAGCGCGACCTGCCCGGCGACGGGCGCGTCACGCCGTACGATCACCCGGTTCTCCACGTCCACGGTGAGGTCGGGATGAGCCGCCGCCATGCCCCGCAGCGCGTCCGCCACCACGGTCTCCGGAACGTTGATCAACATCTTCATGTGATCCTCCAAGTAACGCTACCAGACTAGTCTCTGACCTGCTCCTTTGCAGGTCAGAGACTGGTTTCTCCGGTTCCTGATCTTGGCGCCCCATGGCGGTCCACAGCGGGTCGTGGCGAGGCTGATGCTGACTGAATGCCGAGTTTGGTGACTGTCTGTCAGGTGCGGGTGGGGCCGTGACCGCGAGTGGCGCAGTTCTCCTGAGCGCAGTATCGACCTTGCGCGCGCGAAGGTCACCCGGGCGGGCTCGGGAAGGGCATGTCCGCCGCCGAACCACGGGCTGCGGTCGGCGGCGGGGGGTCTGCTGAGCGGAACGGAGCAAGTCGCCGGTGCTCGGGTCGTCCCTATGCTCCCGGCATGAGTGACTCTCGGGTGCACCGGCGGAGCTCAGCGGGGCTCGGCGCCGCTCGCTGCGGTCGGTTCCGTCGTGGGCAGGAGGTCCTTGCGCACGATGCCGTCCTGGACCACGCACACGATGTTCGCGGGATCCCCGAGCGCGCCGATGTCCGCGAGCGGGTCGCCGTCGCACAGAACCAGGTCGGCGGTCTTGCCCGCGGTGAGCGTGCCGAGGCGGTCGCCCAGGCCCAGGAGTTCGGCCGAGGTGCGGGTGCCCGCCACGATCGCGGTCATGGGGTCCATGCCGAGGTCCACGAGATGGCTGAGTTCCCTCAGGTTCTGGCCGTGCGGACAGACGGCGGCGTCGGTGCCGAGCGCGATCCGGGCCCCCTGCTCGATGGCGCGGGCGATGTTCTCCTTGGTGACTCCCGACCAGCGGACCTTCTTGCGGTAGTGGTGCTCCGGCATCGCGTTCTTGTCGATTCCTCCGAAGACCGTCGACAGCGTGGGCACGACGAAGACGCCCCGCTCGCCCGCCATCTCCAGCGCCTGGGCGTCCAGGCCGTAGCCGTGCTCGATGCTGGTGACCCCGCCGCGGATCGCATTGAGGATCCCCGCGGTGCCCTGGGCGTGGGCGGCGACCGGCTTGCCGCCGTGGCGTCGGCACTCGTCCACGACCGCCCGGATCTCCTCCTCCAGCAGGCCCTCGTCCTCGGGCTGGTCGTAGGGGCTGGCCATGCCACCGGTGGCGCAGATCTTGATCAGGTCCGCGCCCGCGCGCAGCGTTCTGCGCACGGCGAGCCGCGACTCGTCCACGGTGTCGGCGAGTTCGGCCATCTCGCCCCCGGTGAGGTCGGTGCCGTCGGGCAGCCGGAAGTCGGCGTGGCCGCCGGTGTGGCTGATGATCCGTACGGCCGTGTGCAGCCGGGGGCCGACGATGCGGCCGGTCTCCACGGCGGTGCGGTAGCCGGTGGAGAGGCCGCCCAGGTCGCGGGCGGTGGTGATGCCCGCGTCGAGGGTCTGCCGCAGCCTGGTGGCGGTGTCGTAGGTGACCAGGACCGGGTCGAGCTCGGCACGGCGGCCGGGCGGCGAGCCGTACGCGTAGGCCAGGTGGGTGTGGCAGTCGAAAAAGCCGGGGAGGACGGTGCGGCCCCCGGCGTCGATGACACGCACCGCCGAGGCGCCCCTGGTGGCCGGCGGGGCCAGGGCTGCGGGCCCGGCGTAGGTGAGGACTCCCGTCGCGTCCGCGACCACGACGGCATCGTCCACCGGGCGGGCGCCGGTGCCGTCGACGAGACGGGCGTTCTCGACACGCAGCGCGGTCCTGGAGGTCTGGTACGTCGTGGCTTCGGACATGGAGATCGCAGCACTCCTCGGTATCAGGAACAGGCGAATTGGAGTGTGGAATGAACAAGAGCGCCCCGTGCCGCAGTGCAGCTTCGCGTGGGGATTCCACGGAGACACGCAGGAATACGCCGGTCCAGAAAGCGCAGGATTCCACCGCGGAAGGCCTTGATGAGCTGGACCTCCGTGTCGTACACGCCCTCCAGGTCCATCCGCGGGCCCCGTGGACGCTGGTGGGGGACGTGCTGGCGGTCAACCCGGTGACGGCGGCCCGGCGTTGGCGGCGGCTGCGCGACGCGGGCCTGGCCTGGGTGACCGCCTATCCCCGGTTGTCCGACCACCGCATCGTGGTGACCGGCATCGTCGAGGTCGACACCGAGCCCGGCCGGGCCCAGGAGGTGGCCCAGGCCCTCGCCGCGGAGCACTCGGCGGCGAACGTCAAACTCACCGCGGGTGGCCGCGATCTGATGCTCACCGTGCAGGCCGCGGACCTCAACGAACTGGCCCGCCTCACCACCTCGCTGTTCCAGCGGACGCCGGGGGTCCGGGCGACCCGGACGCACGTCTCGACCGGCGTGCCCACCGAGGGCAGCCGCTGGCGACTGCGCGAACTGGACGACGCACAGTGCGCCCGTCTGGAGGCCGGCCGCCTCGCGGACGTCCCGCCGGATCAGCGGGCGACCACCGCGCCGGCCTGGGATCCGCTGGACGCACAGCTGCTGGAACTGCTCAGCGCGGACGGCCGGATGTCGATCTGCGACCTCGCGGATGCCACCGGCGGCGGTGCCACCACGGTGCGCCGTCGGCTCCAGTCGCTGCTCGCCTCCCGGGTGAGCCTGCGCTGTGACGTGGCCAGACCGCTGTCCGGGTGGCCACTGTCCGCCGTGTACTTCGCGTCCGTGCCCGCCCAGTACCTGGAGGAGACCGGTCGGGTCCTGTCCGGCGTGCGGGAGGTCCGGTCCTGCGCGATCGCCACCGGGCCGCACAACCTGGTGATCGACGTCTGGCTGCGCACGCTCGCCGATGTGCACACCTTCGAGGTCCATCTCTCGCGACGGCTGCCGCGGCTTCGGATCGACGACCGTTCGGTGGTCCTGAGCACGGTCAAGCACATGGGGCGGCTGCTGGACCGGGACGGCCACTGCGTGGGCGTCGTACCGCTGCGGCACCCGCAGGAGACCCGGCAGCCGCCGGAGTCCGAGGTGTCCGCGCACCGTGGATTCGGCGGCTTGGACAGGGCCCAGGAGCGCTGATGAGGTCCCTTTACGTTCCCTCGGCCGCCGCTCATGTGCGCTGGATCGACATTCCTGGCGAGGGCGCCCCGCACGTGTACCTCCACGGGCTGGGTTCCGCCGGTTCCGCCGACTTCCCGGGCATCGTCACGCATGCGGGTCTGGCCGGGCGGCGGACGATCGTCGTCGATCTGCTCGGGCACGGTTTCAGCGACCGCCCGGAGGGCTTTCCGGGCACGCTGGAGGCGCATGCCGACACGGTCGCGGCCGTCCTCGACCACTGTGCGGTCCGGAGCGCGGTGCTCGTCGGGCATTCGATGGGCGGCGCCGCCGCGATCCTGCTGGCCGCCCGGCGGCCGGAGTTGTGTTCACGGGTGGTCGTGGCCGAGCCCAACCTGCTGGCGGGCGGCGGGCTTTACAGCCGCGCCATCGCCGCGCAGTCCGAGCGGGACTTCGTCGGGCACGGCTTCCGGGCCCTGCTGGCCGGGCTGGTACCCGAGTACGCGGCCCGGATGCGGACGGCGGACCCGGCGATCGTGCACCGCAGCGCCGTCCACCTGGTGCGGGGGGCGGTTCCCGGGGTGGCGGAGACCTTCCACGGCCTGCCGCAGCCGCGCGTGCTGATCGTCGGCGCCCGCAGCCGGCCGTACCCGGGCGAGGACGGGGTCCGGCGGGCCGGCATCCCGATCGTCGAGGTGCCCGACGCCGACCACCACATGCTGACGGACGACGTCCCGGGCTTCGTGGCGGCCCTGCTGCGGGCGCTGGCGTCCGATCACCCGACCTCGCCCGGCTTGTGGCAGGCGGTCAGATGACCGGAGGCCCGTTCGACGAGTACGGGCCGCTCGGTACGGCAGCGGTCGTCGGCCAGCCAGCAGCGGGAGGAGAACGGGCAGCCGGCCGGGACGTCCGTCGGCGACGGCAGTTCGCCCTTGAGCTCGATGCGCCCGCCCGTGCCGGGAGTGTCACCCGGTTCCAGGACGGAGGACAGCAGCGCCCGGGAGTAAGGGTGCTGCGGCGCCTCGAACAGCCGCCGCGAGGGGGCGAGTTCGACGATCGAGCCGAGGTACATCACGGCGACCCGGCTGCTGAGATGGCGGACCACACCGAGGTTGTGCGAGATGAACAGGTAGGCGATGCGGTCCTGTCGCTGGATGTCCTGGAGGAGGTTGAGGATCTGCGCCTGGATGGAGACGTCCAGCGCGGAGGTCGGCTCGTCCAGGACGATCACGGCGGGCTGCGGGGCCAACGCCCGGGCGAGGGCGAGGCGTTGGCGCTGTCCGCCGGAGAACTCGTGCGGGTGGCGGACGGCGGCCGTACTGTCCAGGCCGACCTCCTCCAGCACCCGCGCCAGCCGGTCCCGCCGGTCTGCCCGTGGCATCCGCCGCACCCGCAGCGGCTCCTCGATGCTCGCGCCCACGGGCAGCCGGGGGTTGAGCGAGCTGTTGGGGTCCTGGAACACCATCTGCACCGCACGGCGGAAGGCCTTCAGGTCGGTGCCGTCCGGACGGTGGGTCATGTCCCGGCCCTCGAACCGCACGGCCCCCTGCGTGGGCCGGTACAGCCGGGTCGCGATCCGGCCGAGGGTGCTCTTGCCGCAGCCGGATTCGCCGACCAGGCCCACGGTCTCGCCGCGGCCCAGGGTGAGTGAGACGTCGTCCACCGCCCGGACGCCCGAACGGCCGGGCCCGTGCCCGAAAGTGTGGCCGACCCCCGCGAGTTCCAGCAGCGGCGCCCCGGTGTCGTCGTCCGTCCCCACCTCGACCGGCGTCTCATTCATCGCCGTCACCCTTCGTCGTCGTCTCTTCCTCCGGCTCGCGCCAGCAGCGCGACGTCCGTCCCTCGCCTGCCTCGCGCAGCGGCTGCGGGGCGGCGCAGGCCTCGGCGACGCTCGGGCAGCGGGACGCGAAGCGGCAGCCGGGGCGGCGGCGGTCGTCGTCCGTGAGCTGGCCGCGGATCGCGGTGAGCCGGGTACCGTCGCCGTCCCGCATCCGCGGCACCGCGGCGAGCAGCGCACGGGTGTACGGGTGCCGGGGTGCGGTCAGCACCTGGCCGGTCGTGCCGGACTCGACGACCTGCCCGGCGTACATCACCTGTACCCGGTCGCACATGGCGGTGATGACGCCGAGGTCGTGCGAGATGAGCAGCATGCCCATGCCGTGCTCCTGTTGCAGCGAGCGGAGCAGGTGCAGGATCTCGGCCTGCACGGTGACGTCCAGCGCGGTCGTCGGCTCGTCGGCCAGCAGCAGCTGCGGGTCGCCCGCCATCGCGATGGCGATGACGACGCGCTGCCGCATACCGCCGGAGAGTTCGTGCGGGAACTGCCGTGCCCTGCGCTCCGGCGAGGGGATCTCCACCGCGCGCAGCAGCTCCACGGCCCGGTCCCGGGCCTCCTGGCGGTTCGCCCGGCCGTGGATCCGCAGTACCTCGGCCACCTGGGCGCCGACCCGCATGCACGGGTTGAGCGAGGTCATGGGCTCCTGGAACACCATGGCCACCCGGTTGCCGCGCAGGCCTTGGAGGTCGCGGGGGCCGCTGCTCAGCAGGTCGGTGCCGCAGGCCTCCAGCCGGTCGGCGGCGACCGAGGCGCCGGGTCCGAGCAGGCCCATCGCGGCGAGGGCGACGCTGGACTTCCCGCAGCCGCTCTCGCCGATCAGGCCGACCACCTCGCCGCGTTCGACGTGCAGGTCCACGCCGGAGACGACCTCCGAGCCGCCGAAGCCGATGCGCAGCCCGTTGACGTCGAGGACCCGGCCTCCGGCGCCGGCCGCGGTGGCGGCCGGCGCGGTGGTCGGTGCACCGGTGGTCACGAGGCCAGCCAGGTGTTCTTGAGTTCGAGACGGGTGGCCGTGGCGTCCGGCCGGTAGCCGCTCACCTTGTCGGTCCAGGCCTCGCCGCGCACCGCCTTGGCGTAGGGCACCATCAGATAGCACTGGTCGGCGATGTACTGGGCGAGCTGGTGGTAGAGGGTGACCCGCTTGTTGTCGTCGCTCTCCGCCGCCGCGGCGGCCAGCTGGTCCCACAGGTGCTGGTCCTTGACCTTGGTGGCCGGACCGCCCTTGGCGAACCAGAGGCTGAGGTACTGGCTGGGGTCGGCGTTGAGCACACTCGTCATCATGATCATGTTGCTGTAGTCGCCGGACAGCACCCGCGGCACGACCGTCGCGAACGGGGTCAGTTTGAGGTCGAGGGTGATGCCGACCTGGGCCAGCTGGGCCTTCATCAGCTCCATGGCGGAGATGTCGGGGCCGTAGGCCGGGTCGCTGGGCGCGACCAGTTCGAGGCTGACCTCGGTCTGGCCGGCGGCCCGGAGCAGTTCCCTGGCCTTGGCCTGGTTCTGCACGTACACGGAGTCGGCGGAGGTCGGGGTGGTGCCGTACGGGTCCTGGGGCGGGATGACATAGCCGAGGGTCGCGGAGTCGCCGCCGCCGAGGGTCTTGATCAGTGCCTGGCGGTCGACGGCGAGGTTGAACGCCTGCCGCACCCGCTTGTCGGCGAGCGGCCCGCTCAGCGTGTTCATGTTGATCCAGACGCTGGAGACGAGGGGCCCGTTCGCCTCGGTGACGCCGGCCGTCTTCTTGAGGTCGTCCACCAGCCGCAGGTCGCGGAAGGCCATCAGCTGGACGGCGCCCGAGCGCAGGGCGGCCACCCGCGAGGTCTCGTCGGGGATGAGCCGGTAGGTCACGGAGGAGAGGTAGGGCTTCGGCTTCTGCCAGTAGCCGGTGTGGGCGGCGAGCTGGATGGAGACGCCCTTGGTCCACTTCGTGAGCTTGAAGGGCCCGGTGCCGTTCTCCGCCGTCTTGATCTGGTCCTCGGTGTGGGCCGTCGTCCACTTCCTGCTCATGACGGCGCCGCTCCAGGGGCGGGCCAGGAAGTGGTACAGGGACGGCTGCGGGGCGCTGAGCTTGACCTCCACGGTGGTCGCGTCCACCGCCGTCACCTTCTTGATCTTGTACTGCTGGGTGAACGGCGACTTGATGGCGGGGTCCATCAGCCGTTCCAGGCTGAAGACGACGTCGTCGGTGGTGAGCCTGCTCCCGTCGTGGAAGGTCACGCCGTCGCGGAGGGTGAAGCGGTGGGTGGTGGCGTCCACCTGCCGGTAGCTCTTGGCCAGGCCGGGCTGGACCTGGCCCTTGTCGTCCAGGCTCAGCAGACCCTCGTAGAACTGGGAGACGATCTGCTGGTCGGCGTAGGCCTGCGCCACCTGCGGGTCGAAGCCCGTGGTCGGTTCGGCGTCGAGGCCGATGGTGAGGGAACCGCCCTTGACGGGCTTGCCGTTGCTCTTGCCGGCCGTCGTCGCCGTGCCACCGCACCCCGAAAGGAGGGCCGCGGCCAGCGTGCCGCCGCCGAGCGCGAGGGTGGTTCTGCGGGTGTACCCGTGATTCATGATCATGACCGCCTGTGCCTGAGGGTTGGATGAGCGAGGAGAGGTGTCAGGAGGTGGGGGGTTACCGGAGAGGAGAAGGGTGGATCAGGAGGTACGGCGGGTGCCGCGCGGGTCGATCCGTTCCTGGAGGCCGTCGGAGATCAGGCCGAAGGCTGCCGTGGCCACGGCCAGCGTGATCCCGGGGACGATCACGAGCAGCGGGTCGTTCGCCATGTAGCGCTGACCCTCGAAGATCATTCGGCCCCAGCTCGGTGTCGGCGGCTGGATGCCGAGGCCCAGGTAGCTCAGGGACGCCTCCACCAGGACGCAGGTGGCTGCCGTGTTGGCGTACTGGACGAGAGCGGCGGACAGCACGTTCGGCAGCACATGGCGGCCGATGATCACTGGCGGGCGCACCCCGGCGATCCGGGCCGCCGAGACGAAGTCGCGTTCGCGCACGGTCAGCGCCGGGGCGCGGACGATCCGGGCGAAGTACGGTACGAAGATCAGCCCCATGCCCGCGATCAGGACCGTCGTGCCCGGCGTGAACACGGAGACCAGCACCAGCGCGAGCAGCACCGAGGGGATGGACATCGCGATGTCCATCACCGCCATCAGCACACCGTCCACCCGCCGGCCGGTGTAGCCCGCGAGGAGACCGATGGGCACGCCGATCAGCGCGGCGAGCGTGGTGGCCCCGAAAGCGACCAGGAGGGAGTGCAGCGCGGCGACGAAGGTCCTGGTGAGCAGATCGCGACCGAGGTTGTCGGTGCCCAGCCAGTGGCTGCCGGTGGGCCCGCCGAGCAGGGCGTCGCCGACGTCCTCGGCGGAGTAGGGGCCGAAGCCGGTGACGGCAAGAGAGGTCAGCACCAGTCCGCCGAGCAGGCAGACACCTGTGGTGAGGGTCGGGTTCCAGCCGCGGAACAGCCGTCGCGCGGTGGCCGTCGCGGTCACGGCCGCACCGGCGTCGGGCAGTACGGTCTCAGCCGTCACGGCGTGCTCCTGTCGTCCGGATCCGGGGGTCGATGAGCGGGTAGAGCAGGTCGGTCACCAGGTTGATCACCACATAGGAGGCGCCCAGCGCGAGGACCGCCCCCTGGACCACCGTGAAGTCGTGCTGGGTGATGGAGTTGACGATCAGCGAGCCGAGCCCGGGGAGGGCGAAGACCTGCTCGACGATGACGGTGCCGCCGACCAGCACCCCGAGCTGGAGACCGCCCGCGGTGACCACGGGCACCAGCGCGTTGCGCAGGGCGTGCCGCAGCATCAGGCGCCGTCGCCCGGCCCCCTTCGCCGCCGCGGTCCGCATGAAGTCCTGGCCCGCCACGTCGAGGACGGCGGCCCGCATGTAGCGGCAGAGCGTGGCGCCGAACGGGATGCCCAGCGCCACCGCGGGCAGCAGCAGGTCCTGGAGGTTGAGCAGCGGGTCCTGGTCGAACGGTACGAAGGAGAACAGCGGCCAGCCCGGGGTCAGCCGGCTCACCAGCAGCACCATGACCGTGCCGACGACGAACGGAGGGAAGGCGAGCCCGAGGAACGCGGTGCCGTTGACCAGCCGGTCGACCGCCCGGCCCTGGTGCATGGCGGACCAGATACCCGCCGGGATGCCCCAGACGGCCGCGATCAGCGCGGCGTAGACGGCGAGTTCGAGGCTCACCGGGAGCCGGTCGGCGACCTGCGCGGCGACGCTCTGCCCGTCGAGCAGGGACTGTCCGAGGTCGCCCCGGACGGCGTGCCCGAGCCAGCTGAGGTACTGCGACCACACGGACTGGTCGAGTCCCAGCTCCCGGGTGATCTGGGCGCGCAGTTCGGGTGTGGAGTTCTCGCCGGCGATCAGGGTCGCCGGATCGCCGGGGATCAGATGCGCGAGCAGGAACACGACAGCGCTCAGGCACAGCACGACGGCGAGCGCCCGGGCGATCCGGATCAACAGGTAACGCAGCACTGGTCGTCTCCCTGTCCCGCGGTGGCCGGTGCCGACGTGCGGCGCGGATGGTGGCCGGTCGCTGTGAGCCGGCGCCTCGCGGCCAGACCCGGGGGCACCGACGTCGCTGCGTTCGGGTCGACGGCCCGGCCCTCGCGCAGTACCGCGCGCAGCCGCCGCCGGTCCCCGAGCAGGCCCAGGTCGGCGAGCGGATCGCCGTCCACGAGAAGGAGGTCCGCGCACATCCCCGGGGCGACGGTCCCCGTCCGGTCGCCGATGCCGAGAGCGTCGGCGGCGGCCGAGGTCGCGGCGACCAGGGCCTGCATCGGGGTCATGCCGACCTGCTCGTGCAGCAGCGCGAGTTCCCGGGCGTGGGAGCCGAACCGCAGGGTGTTGGAGGAGTCGCTGCCCGCGATCATCCGTACGCCGGCCTGATGGGCCCGGCGCACCGAGGTGAGCCGGTGTTCGCGCAGCCGCTCCGCCTTGTCCAGATGCTCGGCGGACAGTCCACGACGCTGCCCGTGCTCGGCCATGAACTCACTGAGCGTCAGGGTCGGGCAGAGGAAGGTGCCCTGTTCCAGCATCAGCTCGACGAGGTCGTCGTCGAGTTCGGAGCCGTGCTCCAGGGTGTCGACCCCGGCGCACAGGGCCGCCTCGATCCCGGCCCGGGTGTGCGCGTGCGCCGCCACCCGCAGGTCCAGGGCGTGCGCCTCGTCGACGATCGCGTCGATCTCGGCGTCCGTGTAGTTGCGCCAGCCGGTCCTGTCGCCGATGGAGAGCGTGCCGCCGCTGGTGCAGATCTTGATCAGGTCCACGCCCATCCGGGCGTACTCCCGGACGCGCTTACGGCACTCGTCGGCACCGTCGGCCGGAGCCCACATCCGCTTCTCGTCGAGCGTCGCCGGGCAGAACATGTCGCCGTGTCCGGCGGTCATGCCGACCAGACCGGAGGAGACGACCCGGGCCCCGTCGAGGACGTGCTCGTCCATCACGTGCTTGACGGCCACCTCGGGCAGCGAACCCGCGGTGTCACGGACCGTGGTGAAACCGGACCGCAGCGCCTCACGGGCGTTGGCGGCGGCGTGCAGGGTCTGTTCCTCGACCGAGGTCAGCATGTTCCACAGGTGCACGTCCCGCGGCCGAGCGCCCGCGTTGGACCGCAGATGCACATGGCAGTCGATGAGCCCGGGGAGCAGCGTCGTCCCCGGCAGGTCGTACACCTGGTCCTGGGGGGCCGTCACCGTCCTGTCGGCCGGGCCCACTTCGGTGATCACGGCGCCGTCGATCACCACGGACATGTCCCCCCGCGGGGCACTTCCCGTGCCGTCGATCAACGTCACGCCGGAAAGGACCGTTCGCTCCGCCATCCAAAGCTCCTCGGTCGGTGGCCGGAAACCGGGTGCCGCCCAGCGGCCGTCCGCGTGCCCGGACCGGACCGCGACGGAAGCGCACCGAGTGGGCCAGGCGGTCTCGGCGAGGCCGGAATGAGTGACCGTTCCCTCGGCGCGGTGACGACCGCGACGGCCTGGGCGCGCATCGCCCCGGTACCGTGCACCGGCCGTGCGATCCGCACGCGGTGTGGTGCGAATGCCCGCGGGCTCGGCAGGTTTCGTCATGGTTTGTTCACCTCCTGGTGGGAACTGACACCGAGGAGTGTGGGCGGGGGATCGCCTGCCGGTGTCACGGCGCAGATTTCACCGGGGTTCCGCAGCGGACGCGCAGGAATCCGCCGCGCCTGGAGGCGCAGGTTTCCGCCACGGTGGACTCAAGGGAGTCGACGCTGCCGCACCGCGCCCGGGGCACCGAGTGCGGCACCGCCGTCACTGGCCGGGCCGCTGCCGTCGAACGTCTCGCCGCGGTGGGCGGCCATGGCGCCGGAAGCGTCCCGGAAGCGGTGTGCGACGCCGTGTCGTGATCACCATGCTCCCGGCACGCCGGGATCGCTCCCGGCGAGGGCGGCGCGCTCGATCGGCCGACGCCGTCCGATCACGGTGGTCGGTGCATTCGTCGTCGCACGGAACCGCGGCCCCTGTCCCTCACCGGCGTGCCCTCGCAGTCACCGACGGCGTGGGCTCCGTGGTGTGTCAGGGATCGCGGAACGCATTCGTCCACCCATGCCGGCCTGCGACGGAGTCATGGGGTAGGGGGCTCGGCGGCCGGACCGAGGGACAGCGTGTCGACGAGCCCCCACGTCAGCGCCGTTTCCACGTCTGTCGTAGTACCCGACAGGGCCAGGTAGGCGGTTCGTTCGCGGCCGATGCGGGCCGGGAGGCTGGCGGTACCGCCGGCGCCGGGGATCAGTCCCATGCTGATCTCGGGAAGCTGGAAGGTCGTGTTGGGGGCGGCCGTGATCGATCCCGCGAAGGCGGCCAGTTCGACTCCCGCTCCGACGCAGGGGCCGTGCACGTGGGCCGTCACCTTGGAGGCGCACCGTTGGAGCAGCGCAGCGGGGCTGCGGTGGATGCGTATGTGGTGCGCTTCGGCAGGGTCGCTCGATGTGCCGAACTCCGACAGATCACCGCCGCTGCAGAACGCGGGCCCGTTGCCGTACAGGTCGACGTGGGTGAGCGTCGGGTCCAGCACGGCGACCTCCAGCGCCTCGCACAGGGCGTCCCGTGTGGCCGCGTCGAAGGCGTTGCGCACCCAGGGGCGGTTGAAGGTCAGTTTCATTCGTGCACCGTCACGGCATACCTGAACGGGTTCGGCGGCGGGGCGCGAAGCGCGTGGGCGTGCCGAAGCCAGCCAGGCGTGGAAGTCCCGGCCCGCCTGGAGCGTGGAGTAGGCGAGCGACTCGAGAACGAGACGGTCGGGCCCGGAGAGCTCGTGGCTCATCCGGAGCACCTGCACGAGGCTCATGCTGGCTGCCGGATGGCGTGTCACGGTGGTGTGCAGGAGCCTTGCGGTGGTGTAAGGGTCGGCGCAGCTCACCCATGGGCGCGGAGGATCAGGCGCAGCCGTGAGCAGGACGTCGAACTCCCCGCTCGTATCACGTGGTTCGGCCGCGATCGCGACCCGCACCTGATCCGTCCCGCACGGTGAGGGCAGGGCGCGGTCCAGGTCGACGCAGGTAAAGGGCGACTCCACGGTCCCGAAGTGTAATCTGACGTCCCTTGAGGGAGAAGGGTGTTCGCGTTGTGGAGAACATAGTTCTCGACCAATGGGGAGTGTCGGCGGGCGGCCCCTGCCACCTCATGGCCGCCGGTGCCAGCGCCCTCGCGGTGAGCCGGGCGGCGTCGTGCTGATCAGGGCGGTGGAGACAGAGGGGCGCGGCCTGGTGGACGTACGGGTCGGGGCCGAAGGCCGGATCGCGGAGATCGGCCCCCGCCTCGCGGGTCCGGCGGACGTGCATGGGCACGGCGGGGCGCTGCTGCCCGGACTCCACGACCATCACGTCCACCTCACCGCGCTGGCGGCGGCAACTGCCTCCGTACGAGTCGGGCCCCGCGACGTACGCGGCCGCGCAGGACTTGCGGCCGCGCTGCACGAGGGGCCGCCGGGGGAGTGGGTGCGGGCCGT
This sequence comes from Streptomyces sp. NPDC058464, assembly GCF_042721035.1. Classification (NCBI taxonomy): domain Bacteria; kingdom Bacillati; phylum Actinomycetota; class Actinomycetes; order Kitasatosporales; family Streptomycetaceae; genus Streptomyces; species Streptomyces sp. NPDC058464. The sequence continues at coordinate 38,407 of NZ_JBHXMA010000001.1, read as the reverse complement.
CGGCTACCACGAGAGCGTGGCTGGAGAACTGGACCGGTGGACGCTGGATGCGATCGTGCCCGACCGGCCGGTACGGGTGCAGCATCGCAGCGGGGCCATGTGGTTCCTCAACAGCCCCGCACTGCGGTCGGCCGGCCTGGACGACGGCGAAGGCAGTGACGGCCGGTTGTGGCGAGCGGACGAGCGGCTGCGCCGCCTGGTCCCTCCGGTAGAGCTCGACCTGGCCGGCCTGGGGCGCCGCGCGGCACGGTACGGCGTCACGGGGTTCACCAACGCCGATCCGCGCCCGGCGCCCGGCCTCGCCCGGACCCTCGCGGTGCTGCCGCAGCGAGTGGTCGTCATGGGCGCGGACGGGACGGCCCCGGTCAAGATCATGCTCGACGACCCGACTCTGCCCACGCCTGCCGGACTCGCGGCCACCGTCGCCGGGGTGCGGCCCCGCTCGGTCGCCGTGCACTGCGTCACCCGTGTGCAGTTGCTGGTGACCCTGCTCGCCCTGGAGGAGGCAGGACCGGTCGAGGGCGACCGCATCGAGCACGGAGCGGTGATCCCGGACGATGTTCTGCCGTGGCTGCGGCGGCTCGGCGTGACGGTCGTGACCCAGCCGCACTTCCCCGTCCTGCGCGGCCCCGAGTACGCCACCGACGTCGCTCCGGACGACCTGCCCCACCTCTACCGCTGCCGCAGCCTGGCCGAGGCCGGCGTCCCGCTGGCAGCCGGAACGGACGCGCCGTACGGCCCCCCGGACCCATGGACCGTCATACGGGCGGCAGTGACGCGGGACGACGGGGAGGCCGTCACGGCGAGGGCAGCCCTGCGCCTGTTCCTCGGCTCCCCTGAACAGCCGTCCCGTACAAGACAGTTGGTGATCGGAAGCCCGGCCGACCTGTGCCTGCTCCACGTCCCGCTGCGCGAGGCGCTCGACACCCTGTCCGCCGATCTCGTACGCGCCACCTACGTGGCCGGCCGGGCGATCGCTCCCTGAGCCCGTCGCCCCGGATCAGACGCTGTACCCGCCGTCCACCCCCAGTGCCTGTCCGGTGATGAACGCGGCCCGGTCCGAGGCGAGGAAGCAGACCGCCTCCGCGATGTCCCGGGCGTACCCGAACCGGCGCAGCGGGATGTTGCGCCGGGTGATCGCGAGGGCTCCCTCGTCGAGATCCCCCGTCTCGATCAGCCGGGCCGCGATGCCGTCGTTCAGCATGCCGGGGGCCACGCAGTTGACCCGGACCCCGTACCGGCCCTCCTCGGCGGCCAGGGCGCGGGCGACGGCCTCGACCGCGCCCTTCGTCCCCGAGGACAGCCCGTCCCGGACCGGGTAACGGCGGGTCGCGACGGTGGTGACGGCGACGATGCCGCCCCGGCTCGCCCGCAGCGCGGGCAGCGCCGGATGGACGAGGTTGAAGAACGCCACGGCGTCGCCCTCCAGTTGGGCGCGGTACCGGGCGGGCGTGACCTGGCTCAGATGGGTCATGGGCACATGGGGTCCGGCGGCGTACACCAGAGTGTGCAGGCCGCCGGACGTCTCCGCTGTCTCGGTGACGGCCCGCGCGGTCGCCACCTCATCGGTCAGGTCGACCCGTAGCGAGTGGACTTGCCGACCGAGGGCCTTGACCTCGTCCGCCAGGGCACCTGCCGCCTCGTGGTCGGTCCGGTACGTGAACGTGACATCGCTGCCGTGTTCCGCCAGCGCCCGTACGACCGCGGTGCCGATGCCGCCGGTGCCGCCCGCGACGAACGCGGTCCCGGACCGGCCGGTGAAGTCCTCCACGGACATGGCTCACAACCCCAGTGACTTGGCGATGATGACCTTCATGACCTCACTCGTCCCCGCGTAGATCCGCGTGATACGGGCATCCGCGTACAGCCGGGCGATCGGATACTCCAGCATGTAGCCGTATCCGCCGAAGAGTTGAAGACACCGGTCCACGGCCCGGGCCTGCATCTCGGTGCAGAACAGCTTGACCTTCGCCGCGTCGGCGCCGGAGAGCCGGCCGTCGACCAGGTCCAGGACGGCCCGGTCCAGCAGAGCCTGCGCCGCCTCGATCTCGGTGGCGACGGCGGCCAGTTCGAACTTGGTGTTCTGGAAGGCGGCGACCGGTGAGCCGAACACCTCGCGCTCCTTGACGTAGGCGATCGTCGTGTCCAGAGCCGCCCGTGCCTGTGCCACCGAGCCGACCGCGACCGTCATCCGCTCCTGCGGGAGGTTGTGGCCCAGGTACCGGAAGGCCGCGCCCTCCTCGCCGAGCCGGTCGGCCACCGGCACCCGCACGTCGTCGAAGGCCAGCTCGACCGTGTCCTGCACCTTGATGCCCATCTTGTCCAGCACCCGGCCACGGGTGAACCCGGGCATGCCGTCCGCCACGACGAGCAGCGTCAGTCCCGCCCGCCGGTCGCCCGGCTCGGTCGCCGTACGCGCCACCACGATCACCAGATCGGCCAGCAGCCCGCCGGTGATGAAGGTCTTGGCGCCGTTGAGGACATAGGTGTCGCCGTCGCGCACGGCGGTCGTCCGGATACCGGCGAGGTCGGAGCCGGTGCCCGGCTCGGTCATCGCGATCGCGGTCAGCAGCCGCCCGGACGCCAGCCCGGGGAACCAGCGCTCGCGCTGCTCCTCGTTCGCGTAGGCGAGGAAGTAGGGCAGCACGACGTCGAGTTGGGTGCGGACGGTGCCCAGGGTGACCAAAGCGCGGGCCGCCTCCTCCTGGAGGACGACGTTGTAGCGGTAGTCGGGCAGTCCGCTGCCGCCGTAGCGCTCCGGGATCGCCATGCCCAGCAGGCCCAGCGAGCCGAGGGACGTGAAGAAGTCGCGGGGTGTCCGCCCTGCCTTCTCCCACTCGCCGTAGCGCGGCACCACCTCCTTCGCTACGACGTCCCGCACCAGTCCCCGGAACGCCTCGTGGTCGTCGGTGAAGACATCCCGTCGCATGCTGACCGCCCCTGTCATTCCGCGAGTTCGACGAGTGTGGCGTTGGCCGTGCCGCCGCCCTCGCACATGGTCTGCAGGCCGTAGCGGATCCCGTGGGCCCGCATGTGATGGATCATCCGCGTCATCAGGACCGCACCCGACGCGCCGAGCGGATGGCCGAGCGCGATCGCGCCGCCGAGCGGGTTGAGGCGCTCGGGATCCGCGCCGGTCTCGGCGAGCCAGGCCAGCGGGACGGGCGCGAAGGCCTCGTTCACCTCGAAGACCCCGACCTCCGACAACGCCACTCCGGCCCTCCGCAGCACCTTCTCGGTCGCCGGGACGGGCCCGGTCAGCATCAGCACCGGGTCGGAGCCGACGACCACGCCCGCCCGGAACCGCACGAGCGGGGTCAGGCCCAGCACGCGGGCCCGCTCCGGCGTGGTGATCAGCAGCGCCGCCGCGCCGTCGGAGATCTGCGAGGCGTTCCCGGCGTGCAGGACACCGTCCTCCTGGAAGGAGGGCTCGAGCCTCGCCAACGTCTCCACGCTGGTGCCACGCCGGACGCCCTCGTCCGCCGCGACCCCGGCCACGGGCACGATCTGCCTGTCGAAGACCCCGCCGTCCTGTGCGGCCGCCGCCCGCGCGTGCGACAGCGCGGCGTACCCGTCGAGCCGCTCCCGCGTGAAGCCCCACTTCTGCGCGATCAGTTCCGCCGAGATGCCCTGGTCGAAGGAGAAGTCCTGGTAGCGGGCGCGGACTCGGGGCCCGTACGGCATGCCGCCCGCCTTCGCCGAGCCCAGCGGCACCCGGCTCATGACCTCGACACCACCCGCCACGACCACGTCCTGCCGCCCCGACAGCACCGCCTGGACCGCGAACTCCAACGCCTGCTGACTCGACCCGCACGCCCTGTTGACCGTCGTCCCCGGAACGCTCTCCGGCCAGCCGGCCGCCAGCACCGCGTAGCGGCCGATGTTGCTCGACTGGTCGCCGACCTGGGACACACATCCCCAGATCACGTCGTCGACGACCGCCGGATCGATCTCGGTCCGGTCGGCCAGCGCCGTCAGCACCGCCCCGGACAGGTCCGCCGGATGGGTGCCGGCCAGCCCGCCGTTCCGTCTGCCGACGGCCGTGCGGACCGCCGCCGCGATCACCGCTTCCCGCGTCATGTGTCGTTCTCCGTTCGTCTCGGCACCGCCCAGCGGCCGGTGAACCGCGGCTCTCGTCCGTCGGCGAACGCGGTGTAGGCCTCCCACACGTCGGCGGTGGCGAAGTTGACCGCCTGCGCCCGCGCCTCGTTCGCCAGTGCGTCCCGCAGGGTGCGGTCGGCGCCCTCGTCGAGCAGCGCCTTGGTCTGCGCGAGCGCGACCGGCGCGCCGGACGCCAGGCGCGCCGTCAGGTCGTCGACGAAGGCGTCCACCTTGTCGGCGGCCACGACCCAGGTCACCAGGTTCAGCGCCCGCGCCTGTTCGGCGTCGATCGTCTCCGCCAGCAGGGCGAGCCGCTTGGCCTGCTGGAGTCCGACGAGCTTCGGCAGCAGCCACGAGCCACCGCAGTCGAGCGACAGGCCGCGCCGCGCGAAGATCTGCGCGAACCGCGCCTGGGGCGTGGCCACCACCAGGTCGCAGCCGAGCGCCAGGTTCCAGCCCGCGCCCACCGCGACACCGGTCACCTTGGCGAGGGTCGGGAAGGGCAACTCGTGCAGCAGCAGGGTCACTTCGGTGAGTGTCCGCATCCGGTGCAACGGATGCCGGTCGGTCACCGGCCGGGAGATGTCGGCACCGGAGCAGAAGGCGCCGCCCGCCCCGGTGAGGACCAGTGCCCGAACGGACCGGTCTCCTCCGGCTTCCCGCAGGGCCGTCGCCAGCGCCTCCCACAGCTCGCCGTCGATGGCATTCCTGCGGTCCGGCCGGTTCAGCGTCAGCGTCCGTACGCCGGCGGAGGTGTCGCTCGTCAGCAGCACGGTCACCGCACCGCTCCCTGCTCGCGCAGTGCGACGATGTCCGGTGCCGCGAAGCCGAGTTCGGCCAGTACGGCGTCGGTGTGCTCGCCGAGGGCGGGCACGGCGCCCATGGGCGGGTCGAAGCCGGCGATCACCGGCGGCGGCAGCAGCGCGGGCACCGGCCCGGACGGAGTGCCGATCTCCCGCCAGCGGTCGCGGGCGGTGAGCTGTTCATGGGCGAGGACGTCCTTCGCCGTGTTGTAGCGGGAGTTGCCGATCCCGACGGCGTCCGCGCGGTCCTGGACGTACGCCAGGTCGTGCCGTGCGCACCAGGTCCCGATCACCTCGTCCAGCGGCGCACGGTGCTCGACCCGGTCGGCGTTCGTACGGAAGCGCTCGTCGTCCGCCAGGTCCGGGCGGCCCAGCAACTCCCGTGCCAGCCGCTGCCATTCGGCGTCGTTGGTGGTGCCCAGGACGACGGTCTGCCCGTCGCCGGTGAGATAGGCGCCGTAGGGCGCGACGGCGGGCGAGCCCATGCCGAGCGGCTGCTGCTCGATGCCCGAGTGCAGGGTGTACGTGAGCGGGTACCCCATCAGCTCGGCCATGGTGTCGAACATGCTCACCGCCACGGACGACGACGAACCACCCCTGCTCCTGCCGTACAGCAGCGCCAGGACCGACAGCGCCGCGTACAGCCCGCTGCACACGTCCGCCACGGGCGGGCCGGGTTTCGCCGGGGCGTCGGAACGGCCTGTCACCGAGCAGGCACCGGACTCCGCCTGGACCAGCATGTCGTAGGCGCGCTTGTGGGAGAGGGGGCCGCCGGGGCCGTACCCGTCGATCTCCACGGGGATCAGCGCGGGGTGCCGTACCTGCAGGTCGGCGGGGGAGAGGCCGAGCCTGGCCGTGGTGCCGGGGGTGAGGTTGGAGACCAGGACGTCGGCTCGCGCCAGGAGTTGGTGCAGGATCGACAGACCGGCCTTCGACTTCAGGTTCAGCGCCACCGACTCCTTGCCCCGGTTCGCCCACACGAAGTGCGCCGCGAGCCCGCCCACCACGTCGTCGTAGTGGCGGGCGAAGTCACCGCCCTCGGGGTTCTCGACCTTGATGACACGGGCGCCGAAGTCGCCCAGCGTGCGCGTGCACATGGGGGCCGAGACGGCCTGCTCCAGGGTCACGACCGTGACGCCGGTCAGTGGTCCGCCCATGTCAGAACTCCCCGAGGCAGGCGCGCAGTTCGTGCTTGAGGATCTTCTGGCTGGCGTTGCGTGGGAGTTCGGCCACGAAACGGACCCGGCGGGGGACCTTGAAGTTGGCCATGTGCTCCCTGGCCCAGGCGATGACCTCGCGCTCGGTCGGGTCCGCCCCCGCCTTCGGCACGACGAAGGCCCACCCGACCTCTCCGAGTCGCTCGTCGGGGACGCCGATCACCGCGACCTGGGCGATCGCCGCGCAGCCGAGGAGCAGTTTCTCGATCTCGGCGGGGTAGGCGTTGAAGCCGCCGACGATGAACATCTCCTTCTTGCGGTCGACGACGGACAGGTTGCCGTACGGGTCGAGGCGGCCGATGTCACCGGTGTGCAGCCAGCCCTCGGGGTCGATCGCGTCGGCGGTGGCCTCGGGGTCGTCCCAGTAGCCGCGGGTGACGTTGTAGCCGCGCACCAGGATCTCCCCGTCCTCGCCCGGAGCGACGTCCCGGCCGTTGTCGCCGGCGATGCGGACCTCGACGCCGGGTACGGCCCGGCCGGTGGTACGGGCCACCGTCTCCTCCGGATCGCCGACGCGGGTGCTGGTCACCAGCGCGCTCGACTCGGTCAGCCCGTAGGCGCTCAGCACGATGTCGAAGGTCAGCTCCTTCTTCATGGCGCGGATCAGGGGCTCCGGGATCGTGGTGCCGCCCGTCATGGACACCCGCAGCGAGGACAGGTCGTACGCGGACCGGTCGGGGTGGCTCAGGAGGTCGTGAAAGATGGTGGGCGGGCCGAGGAGGATGCTCACCCGTTCGCCGGCGATGAGCCGCAGTGCCCGTTCCGGGTCGAAGACGGCCATGGGGATCACCGTCACCCCGTGCATCAGGGAGGCGAGCCAGCCCGCCTTGTAGCCGAAGCAGTGGAAGAACGGCGGGATGACCAGGAACGTGTCGGAGGCGTCGAAGGTGTACTCCGTCGACATCCAGCCGTACGCCCGAAGGGACTGTCCGTGGGTCAGCTGCACGCCCTTGGGGTGGCCGGTGGTGCCGGAGGTGAACATCACGTCGGACAGGTCGTCCGGCCCGATCCGGTCGATCGAGGCGTGCGCGGCAGCGGGCGCCGTCCCCGCTCCCGCTTCGAGGAAGTCCTGCCAGCCCAGGGCGGCCTTCGCCGACGGCCCGAGGAGTGAAACGGCGGTGGCGAGTGCGGGCAGCCCGGGGTCCTCCCGGCGCAGGTCGCCGATGTAGTCGGTGCCGAGGAAGGAGGCGGCCGCGAAGAGCGCTCGGGCACCGGACCTGCGCAGGATGTAGGAGATCTCCTGAGCCTTGAAGCGGGTGTTGAGGGGGACGACGACACCTCCCGCGCCCTGGATGCCGAGGGCCGCGACGATCCACTCCGCCGAGTTCGGCGCGCACAGGCCCACTCGGTCCCCGGGCCCGATGCCCAGCGCGAGCGCCCCGCGCACCGAGCGGACCATCCGCTCCTCCAGCTCACGGAAGGTCAGACGCCCTTCGCCGTCGACGAGGGCCGGGGCGTCGCCGAACCGTCGGGCGGCGATCCTGATCATGTTCGGGATGCTGCGGAACTCCTGGTCGTGTCGCATCGGCGGACTCCGTTGTTCAGGCGCGGTCGTCGGCCGGCAGACGCAGCAGCCGCTTGGCGATGATGTTGCGCTGGATCTGGGACGTTCCGCCGTAGACCGACGCGGCCCGGGAGTAGAGGTACTCCCCGAACACCTCGCCGCCCTCCGCGTGAAGCTCTTCGGGGAACACCAATAGGGCGGTCTCGTAGAGACGTTGCTCGGCGCGGGTCATCAGCAGTTTGTCGACGGACGAGTCCGGCCCGGCGACCGGACCGGCGCGCCGCTGCGCGGTCCGGCGCCGGGCGTGGGCGACGAGGACCCGGTAGTCGACCACGCACTGCCCGATCCGCGTGCGAAGCCCGTCCGGCAGACTCCCGCGCCGTTCGTCCGCGGTGCGGCACAGGCGCTCGACGAGCAGCCCGTACTTCGGCAGGTGGCCGGTGTCGAGGGCGTTGCGCTCGTACGACACCGTGGTCATCGCCAGTGGCCAGCCGTCGCCCTCGGCGCCGACCCGCTCCGACTCCTCGACGCGGACGTCGTCGAGGAACAGCTCGCAGAACTCCTCGTCGCCGTTGGCCGCGCGCAGCGGGCGCACGGTCACGCCGGGCCGGTCGAGGGGCAGGGCGAACGCCGAGACCGAGGTGTGCGCGGGAGCCGTGCGGTCGGTTCGGGCCAGGAGCAGGCAGAGGTCGGAATACTGGGCGTAACTCGTCCACAGTTTCTGTCCGTTGACGAGATAGCCGCCGTCCGGCTGCCGTTCGGCGCGGGTGCTCATGCCGGCCAGGTCCGAGCCCGCGCCCGGCTCGCTGAAGCCCTGGCACCAGACGTCGTCCCCGGAAAGCATCCGGGGCAGCAGGCGTCTGCGCTGCTCCTCGTCACCGAACTCCAGGAGGGCGTGGGCGAGATAGCCGATCCGGGGGACGCCGGGGGCGCCGCGTGCTCCCAACTCGTCGCTGACGGCGACCTGGTGCAGTGGTGTCAGGCCACGGCCGCCGTACTCCCGCGGTACGTCGAGGCCGACCCAGCCGCCGGAGTGGAGGATGCGGTGCCAGCGGTGCAGGAAGGCGGGGACCGGTTCGTCCGGTCGCCGCCCGGGCAGCGGATGGTCGGCCAGCCAGGCGCGGAAGTCCCGCCGCAGCCGCTCCAGGTCCGTCGGGTCGCCGAAGTCGAGGGGGCCGTCGGTCATCGGGTCGCCTCCGGTGCGGCGAGTGCGGGCAACAGGTCGGCCGTGGTGGCCAGCACGGTGGCGCCGACGAGCACCTTGCGCAGGTACAGATGGGCGATGTGCTCCCAGGTCTGGGCGATACCGCCGAACACCTGCATCCCGGCGTACACCGCCTCCAAGGCCGAGGTGTTCAGCTCCGCCTTGGCCGTGCGGGCCGCCGTGAGCGCCCGGTCCGGCGGCTCGTGGTCCAGGCACCACGCGGCGTACCGGGTGGCGCTGGTGCCGGCCTCCACCAGGACGGTCGCGTCGGCGAGCAGGTGCTGGACGGCCTGGAAGGAGCCGATCCGCCGGCCGTACTGCCGGCGTTCGCGGGCGTACACCACACTCTGCTCGACGAGCGAACCCGCCGCGCCGACGAGTTCGCTCGCGACGACCACCAGCGCGTACGCCTGCCAGCGCTGTCGGTCCTCCGGTGCGAGCCGGCCGAGGGGCTCGCCCACGGCGGAGGCATGACGCACGCTGCGCAGCAGGTCGGCGGTCGGTGCCGGCGGTCCGAGCCGGGCGCGGGTCACGGTTCCCTCGGTGTCGGCGTACAGTGCCGCATCGGCTCCGTCGCAGTCCCAGGCGCGGAGATCTTGTGCGTCGGGGCCCGGGAGACGCAGGTCGGAGGCGAGGGCCACCGTGAACCGCGCGTCGTGCCGGTCCGCACGGAGGAGGCGCAGCAGCTCCGGAGCCAGCAGGACGGTGCCGAGCAGTGAGGTGGTCAGCGGCAGCCGGCCGTGCTCCTCGGCGAGGAGCGAGCACTCCTGGACGGTGGCGGCGGGCAGGGCGGTACCGCGCAGCTCGGCGAGGCCCAGTCCGTCCAGTGCCTGCTGCGCCGCGGCGCGGGACTGGGGCTTGACGTCGTCTGCCGAGCCGATGGCGTGCTGGGCCGCGAATGTCCGGAGCAGGTCGCGGACGAGCGTGAATTCCTCGGGCTGCACCCTCACTCCTCCTCGGGGGCGGCCAGGCGGCGGCGGGCCCGGGTGGCGAGGTCGCCGACGATGCGGATGTGGTCCGGGCTGGTCATCGTGGACCGCTCCGCCAGGAGCGCCGCCTCCATGCCGCCGCGCGAGACCTGCTCGACCACCGCGGCCAGCGCCGCCTTCGTCGCGCGCAGCGCCTCCGCGGGCTGCGCGGCGAGCCGGTGCGCCAGCGCCAGCGCCTCGGGCATCAGATCCGAGGCGGGCACGACCCGGTTGGCGAGGCCGAGCCCGAGCGCGGTGGCGGCCGGGATGCGGTCCCCGGTGAACAGGTACTCCTTCACCCGGAGGAGGCTCGTCAGCAGCGGCCACAGGGTGACCCCGCCGTCGCCCGCCACCAGACCGACCGAGACATGCGGGTCGGCGAGGTAGGCGTCCTCGGCCATCAGGACCAGGTCGCAGCCGAGGGCCAGGGAGCAACCCAGCCCCACCGCGGGGCCGTTGACGGCCGCGATGACGGGCAGCGGGAAACGGATCATCTCCGTCTGGATGGTCCGGTCGAGCCGGATCGACCGCTCGCGCAGCTCGGGATCCTCATGATGGCGGCGCAGATGATCGAAGTCGCCGCCCGCGCTGAACGCCCGGCCGGCGCCGGTGAGGACGACGGCCCGCGCCTTGGCGTCGTCCGCCAACTCGCGCCACACCTCGGACAACCTGCGGTGGAGTTCCGCGGACACGCCGTTGAGACGTTCCGGACGGTTCAGGGTGACGATGCGGACGTCGCCGTCGGCGGCCACGGTCAGTACGGGACTCACCTCGCTCATGCGAGCGATGCTAGTAAAGGTCAGGCCGTAACTGTCAATGGTGTTGCGCGAATATGAGAATGAGATTCTCGCGAACTCTGGCCGTACCCCGGCGTCTCGTGCGCCGCCTGTCAGGCTTCGGGGTCGGTCAGCTCCACGCGCTCGCGCACGTCCACCTCCACCGCCGCACGCGCGAAACCGCACACGTGCCGGGACATCCGCCGCATCGCCGCCGCCTCGTCACCGGCCCGGATCGCGTCGGTGATCCGGGCGTGCGCCCGCGCGGTGACCTCGCGGATGTCCGCTCCCGTGAACTGCCGCAGGTTCGTGGCCGCGTGGATCGACTGCGAGAGCGCGCTCATGAACCCGATGAGCAGCTCGTTGTCGCCCGCGCGCGCCACCGCGTTGTGCCAGCGCACGTTCGCCCGGAGGAACCGCTGGGTGTCGTCCCCGGCCTCCTTCAACTCCGCGTTCGCGGCGTCCAGTTCGGCCAGATCCCGGTCGGTGCGCCGTCTCGCGGCCAGCGCGGCGCACGTCGGCTCGATCGCCTCCCGGGTCTCGTGCAGCGCCTCCAGCCGGATCTGCTGGCCGCGAATCACCAATCGCACGGTGTTCGCCAGGGACTCGCGCCCGGGCCGGTGCACGAAGGCCCCGCCGCCGCGCCCCGGCCGGATCTCCACGAGCCGCTCGACCTCCAGGATCCGCAGCGCCTCACGCACGGTGGCCCGGCTCAGCCCGGTCTGCTCGACGAGCTGACGCTCCGGCGGCAGGGCCGTGCCCTCGCCGATCTCCCCGGACAGGATCCGCTCGCGGACCTCCGCCGCCAGCACGTCCGACGCCTTCGGCACGGTCAGCGTGTCGAAGCGCGGGGTGCGGGCGGAGGGCTCGGCGCTGGGCACTGGTTCAGGCCTCTCGTCGTACGTCCGTTTCGGCTGAACCATTCAACACAGGACGTCCCCGAGTGTCACATGACCATGCCCCCGTCGACCGGCAGTACCTGACCGGTGATGAACGAAGCCGCGTCGGAGGCGAGGAAGACGAACGCCCCCGCGACCTCCTCCGGCTCCGCCCAACGCCCGAGCGGGATCCGGGCCAGCATCTGGGCGGCGAACTTCTCGTTCGTCCGGATGGTCTCCGTCATCGGGGTCGCGGCCAGTGGCGCGAGGGCGTTCACCAGGATGTGCCTGCGGGCCAGTTCGCGGGCCAGGGATTTGGTGAGGCCGATGATGCCGGCCTTGGCGGCGGAGTAGTTGACCTGTCCGAGCGTGCCGACGATCCCGGCGGACGAGGTGACGTTGATGATGCGGCCGCGTCCGTCGTCCGGGAGGTACGGCAACGCGGCCTGTGCGCAGTGGAAGCTGCCCAGGACGTGGATGTCGAGGAGCCGCCGGAAGGCGTCCTCCGCCAGGTTCGCGAACATGGCGGGCGCGGTGATGCCCGCGTTGTTGACGAGGATGTGCAGGGTGCCGTCGGCGAGCGCGGCTGCCCGGGACACCGCCGCGTCGGCGCTCGCGCGGTCGGTCACGTCGAGCGCGGCACTGTGCGCGGTCAGCCCGGCGGCGGAGATCTTCCCGGCGACGGCCGCCGCGGCGGTCTCGTCGACGTCGGTCACGAGCACCGTCGCCCCGGCCCGGGCGAGCGCCTCGGCGACCGCCGAGCCGATACCGCCCGCGGCACCGGTCACCAGTGCCGAGCGCCCCGTGAGGTCGAACAGATCCGTTCGGTCGGTCATCCCCAACTCCTCAGTAGCTTCTGGGCAGTCCCAGGGTGTGCTCGCCCAGGTAGTTCAGGACCATCTCCTGGCTGACGGGCGCGATGCGCATGAGCCGTGCCTCGCGGAAGTAGCGGGCGACCGGGTACTCCTCGGAGTAGCCCATGCCGCCGTGGGTCTGCAGCGCCCGGTCGGCGGCGGTGAACCCGGCGTCCGCGCACAGGTACTTGGCGGTGTTCGCCTCACGCCCGCACGGCCGGCCCTGGTCATAGAGCCAGGTCGCCTTGCGCAGGACCAGCTCGGCCGCGTCGAGCCGGGCGAGGGAGTCGGCCAGCGGGAACTGGATCCCCTGGTTCATGCCGATCGGCCTGCCGAACACCTCCCGCTCCCTGCCGTACCGCACCGCGTGGTCCAGGGCCACCCGGCCGATGCCGAGTGCCTCGGCGGCGATCAGCATCCGCTCGGGGTTCAGGCCGTCGAGGAGATAGCGGAAGCCCTGGCCCTCCTCGCCGACCCGGTCCTCGACCGGGATGCGCAGTTCGTCGATGAACAGCTCGTTCGACGTGACGGCGTTGCGGCCCATCTTCGGGATCGGGCGGATGTCGACCCGGTCGCGGTCGAGGTCGGCGAGGAACAGCGTCATGCCGTCGGTCCGCTTCTCGACCTCGTCGGCCTTCGACGTGCGGGTCAACAGCAGGATCTTCTCGGACTCCATCGCCTTCGAGATCCACACCTTGCGGCCACTGACGACGTAGTGGCCGCCGTCCCGGCGGGCGTAGGTCGTGATGCGTGTCGTGTCCAGGCCCGCGCCCGGTTCCGTCACGCCGAAGCAGACGTGCAGGTCGCCGTCCGCGATCCGGGGCAGGGTGTGCCGCTTGAGCTCCTCGGAGCCGTGCACGACGACGGGGTGCATGCCGAAGATCGACATGTGGATCGAGCTGGCCGCGTTCATTCCGCCGCAGCGGGCGACCTGTTCCAGCAGCAGCGTCGCCTCGGTGATGCCGAGGCCGTGGCCGCCGTACGCCTCCGGGATTGTGATGCCCAGCCAGCCGCCGCCCGCGACGGCTTCGTAGAACTCCTCGGGGAAGGCGTGGTCGCGGTCCTTCTCCATCCAGTACCGGTCGTCGAAGTCGCGCAGGAGACCGGTCACGGCCTTGCGGATCGTCTCCTGGTCCTCGGTCAGCTCAAAGTCCACGGCGGGGAACCCCTCTGCCGGCGGCTGATTTGCGAAACATATCAAAGGTCAGACCGAAAGGTTCCGTCAAGGGGGCGAGGCTTCAAGGTCCGGCTCTGCCGGGGAAGTTGGGGGAGGGGGCGGAGAGATCCGGGGGTGAAAAGATGTCGCTCACGGTACGGCGGTGGGTCCCGTGGCAGGCAAAAGGCCCCCGCAGGGATCCCGCGGAGGCCCCGGACCGGTCAGGTCACGCCTGGGAGCGGGCGGCCTTCGTGGCGGTGGTCGCCTTCTTGGCCGGAGCGGCCTTCTTCGCGGCGGCGGCCCGCTTCTGCGGCGTGGCCGTGGTCTTCTTCGCCGGGGCCGCCTTGCGTGCCGTCGCCGCGGGGGCCGTCGGCTTCGTCGCGGGGGCGTCCTCGGCCGGTGCGGTCGTGGTCGGTGCGGTCGCGGCCGGGTCCTGTGCCGTGCCGGGACCCCTGAGCCCGCCCAGGCAGAACGCCCAGACCTCCTCGGCGGTGATGGGTGAGGGGTGGGCGCCGACCGGTGCCGCCGGGGCCTGTGCCGTGAACATCGCCGTCTGCATGATCAGGGACGCGGTGCGCCGGGGCTTCGCGGTCACGGCCTGGCCCGTTCCGACCGCCTCCTCCACCAGCTCCGTGAAGTAGGCGAGCAGCGGCAGGTGGGCGGTGGCCACCTGGTCCGGGTGGGTGACCAGCAGCTGGATCGCGAAGTCGGTGAAGAGCGGGGACTGCTGACCGGCACGCGGTGTGGAGGAGGCGTACAGCAGATCGACCGCGATCTTCAGCCGCTCCAGCGGGTCCCGCCCCGCGGCGGCCCGCTCCCGGATCTCGGCGGCCGACTTCGACAGCGCGTCCTCGAAGAGCGCGAGCAGCAGCTCGTGCTTGCCGTCGAAGTGCTGGTAGAAGCTGCGCAGCGACTGCCGGGAGCGCTCCACGACCTCCTGCACGGTGAAGTCGGTGGTGCCCTTGTCGGCGATCAGTTCCTGGGCGGCGTCCAGGAACCGCTGGACGCGCTGCTCGGCGCGCAGCTTCGCGGCACGGGTGGACCGCTCGACGGCGCGCTGCCGCCAGGCGGGCTCGGGTGTCTCGACCGGTTCTGCGGGGACGGCACTCATGAGCAGAACGGTACTCCACGTATGTGAAAAGGAGGGGCGCTCCCCCTACCGAATCGCACTCCGTAAGAAACAAGAGTATTACTTTCGCTGAGCGAGAATGATATTCTCCCCGATCTGGGCTCGCGCTCGGTGTGCGGCCATCGGGTACCGGCAGGGCGGAGGCGGGCGTGGAGTTCGAACTCGACGAGGACCAGCAACTGCTGCGGCGCACGGTGCGCGAGACGGTCGCCAAGGTGCGCGGCCGACCCGAGGACCAGCAGTGGAGCACCTACCGCCGGCTCGGCTGGCTGGAGGCGCCACCGCTCGAACTCGCCCTGATCCTGGAGGAGTTGGGATACGCGGCCGACCCGACACCGTTCCTGGCCACGGCCACCTGGTTCGCCCCGCTGACCGGACGGCTCCCCGACGGCAGCGGCACGGCGGTCTTCGACGGCGCCGGGCGGTACGTCCTGGACGCCGACCGCGCCGACGAGGTCGCGCTGCTCACGGCGGACGGCGTGGTCGTCGTACCCGGTGCCGAACTGGCGGCGCGCCGGATGCCCGTGCTCGACCCGAACCTGCACGTGGCCGGGATCGAGGCCGGTACCGGTGCCCTCGCGGAGGCCGGTGCCCTCGCCGAAGGCGTGCCCGACCTGGCGCTGACCGGCCTCGCGGCCACCGCGGTCGGCGCCTGCCGCCGGATCCTCGACCTGAGCCTGGAACACGTGAGGCGGCGGGTGCAGTTCGGCCGCCCGCTCGGTTCCTTCCAGGCCGTGAAGCACAAGGCCGCCGACATGCACGTGGCGATCGAACGCGCCCGTGCCCTCACCCACTTCGCCGCCCTGACCATCGCCGAGGACGACCCCCGGCGCACCCGGGCCGCCCACATGGCCAAGGCCGCGGCGGGGGAATGCCAGCGGGTGGTCTTCCGGCACGGGCTGCAGCTCTTCGGAGCCATGGGCTTCACCTGGGAGAACGAACTCCAGTACCACCTGAAGCGAGCCCAGGCCTGCGATCTGCTCCTCGGCACCGCGTCCGCGCACAGGAAGGCCCTGCTGGGCTCATGAGACTCGCCGACGATCCCGAAGTGGCCGCTTTCCGAGCCGAGTTCGCCGCCTTCCTCGACGCCCACCTGCCCGCCGAGGCCGAGGCGCGGGACCGCTCCCGCTCCAGCGCCCACGTCCCCGACTGGGCCCGCCGCTGGCAGCGCACCCTGTTCGACGAGGGTTGGCTGCTGCCCGGCCAGCCGGCGGAGTTCGGCGGCCGTGACGCCACGCTGCCGCAACAGCTCGCGCATCTCGAAGAGCTGGCGCACCGCCGGATCTACCACAGCTTCAACCCGCAGGGCCTCGGCATCATCGCCGCGTCCCTGATCACCTTCGGCACCGCGGAGCAGAAGCGCCGCTGGGCCGTGCCGATCCTGCGTGCCGAGATCACCGCGGCGCTCGGGATGAGCGAGCCC
The DNA here is from genome assembly GCF_042721035.1 of Streptomyces sp. NPDC058464. NCBI lineage: Bacteria > Bacillati > Actinomycetota > Actinomycetes > Kitasatosporales > Streptomycetaceae > Streptomyces > Streptomyces sp. NPDC058464. The sequence goes on along the minus strand of NZ_JBHXMA010000001.1, from coordinate 22,394 downwards.
GAGGCCGGCTCCGACCTGGCCTCCCTGCGCACCCGGGCGGTGCTCGACGGTGACACCTTCACCGTCGACGGGCAGAAGATCTGGACCTCCGGTGCCCACGACGCCGACGTCGTGCTCGCCTTCGTGCGCACCGACCCCGACGCGCCCAAGCACAAGGGGATCAGCGCGCTGCTGATCCCCACGGCCACCGAGGGCGTCGTACGGCGTCCCTTCGGTTCGATCGCCGCCGAGGACGATCTCGACTTCAACGAGGTGTTCCTCACCGACGTCCGGGTGCCGCGCGAGAACCTCGTCGGGCCGCTCCACGAGGGCTGGCGGGTGGCCAACGGCTCCCTGGGGCACGAACGCACCCTGCTGTGGCTGTCGTTCGCCGAGCGTCTGGAGGACCTGGTGCAGGACGCGGCCGACGTCGGAGCGGGTGAGGAGTGGTATGCCACCCTGCTCATGGACCTCCAGGCGCTACGGCTGCTCGGCTACCGGCAACTCGGCCCGGGCCGGGACCCCGCCGAACTGTCGGTCCTCAAGCTGCTCGGCTCCGAGGCCGTCCAGTCCGCGTCCCTGCACGCCCTGGAGGCCCACGGCGCCGACGCCCTGCCGCATCCCGCCCGCACCGGGCCGTACCACCACATGAACAACGAGGCGTTCATCTCCAGCTGGTTCGAGCGATACGCGCGCAGTTTCGCCGGCACCATCGCGGGCGGTACCAGCGAGATCCAGCGCAACATCGTCGCCGAGCGCATCCTCGGCCTGCCGCGCTAGAGGACGGACAGAGGACCCCAGTCATGGACCAGATCCTGTACGACGCCGAGGACGGCATCGCGACGATCACCCTCAACCGACCCGAGGTCGCGAACGCCCAGACCATGGCCCTCCTCGACGACCTCGACGCCGCCTGGACACGCGCGGCCCGGGACGAGGCGGTGAAGGTGGTCGTGCTCAGGGCGAACGGCCGGCACTTCTCCGCGGGCCACGACCTGAAGGACCGCTGGCCGGGACCCGGCGAGATCACCCTCGAGTGGATCTACGCCGCCGAGACGCGCCGCTACCTCGAATACTCGCTCAAGTGGCGCAACATCCCGAAGCCCACCATCGCGGCCGTCCAGGGCAAGTGCATCGCGGCCGGGCTGATGCTGTGCTGGCCGTGCGACCTGATCGTGGCCGCGGAGAACGCGGAGTTCTCCGACCCGGTGGTCCACATGGGCATCGGCGGGGTCGAGTACCACGGCCACACCTGGGAGCTGGGGCCCAGGAAGGCCAAGGAGATCCTCTTCACCGGCCGCCCCCTGACCGCGCACGAGGCCGAACAGGTCGGCATGGTCAACAAGGTCGTCCCGTTGGCCGAACTCGGCCCGGCCACTGACGAGTTGGCCCGGCGGATAGCGCGGATGCCGTCGTTCGGCCTGCGCCAGGCCAAGCGTGCCGTCAACCAGACCCTCGACGTCCAGGGCTTCTACGCCGCCCTCCAGTCCGTCTTCGACATCCACCAGACCGGGCACGGCAACGCCCTGAGCGTGGACGGCTATCCGATCCTGACCCGGCTGGACGAGATGAAGAGCCGTCTGAAGCAGGGCTGAACGGGAGAGGCCCGGCTCCCTCCCGTCCCGGAGCTCAGCCGAGGGCTGCGGTGAACAGGGGGAGGTCCACGGTCGTACGGATGCCGGGTGCGGCCGCACACACGGCGGGGACGGCGTTGACCGCCCGATGCGCGGTGTATCCGGGGGAGACCGCGGCCAGTCGCTCCGACGGCACCGGGAACCGCATGTCGACGTCCAGCGGCGTGTCGCCGTCGACCGCCAGATGCCAACCGGTGGAACGCAGGTCCCAGTCCACGTCCAGGTCCGTGGTGCAGTACCAGGTCGCGTCGAACTCCAGCAGCGTGCGTCCGCCGTGGCGGCCGGACAGCGTGATCCGCTGCGCGGCCACCGTCCCCGCACGAAGGACTCCGGCGGCGATGGCGGTCGTGCGCACGGCGGTGGCGATCCGGCCCCGGGCCTCGACGGATTCGAGGGGCAGGCCCAGGGCATCGGCCACCAGCCGCAGGGACGGCCCGAAACCCGACCGGACGTGTGCCAGGCGGCCTTCGTCGAACCCGCCGTCCGGTGCCGCTCCGAACCCCATCACGTCGAAGAGCAGCCCCGGTGAGTTGCGGCGCGACAGATCGGCGTACTCGTGGACGGTGAGCTTCTCCAGCCGCCGCTGCACGGAGGCCAGGACGAGCGGTACGGCCTCGGTGATGAACCCCGGACTGCTCCCCGTGGCGTGCAGTGATGTGCCGCCCCGCGCGCAGGCCTCCTCGACCCGGAGCCTCAGCGCGGGCTCCAGACCGGGTGGGTGGTGGAAACCGCCCGCCGTGGTCACCACGTTCGCACCGGACGCCAGCAGGGCGCACAGCTCGTCGTGGTCGGTCACGCGGGGCATGTACAACACGCAGTCGGCGCCGAGCGCGCGTATCTCGTCGGGGTCGCAGGTGGTGACGACCCCGGTCGGACCGCTTCCGCACAGCTCGCCGGCGTCCCGCCCGGCCTTCTCCGGACCCGTGACGTACACACCGGCCAGAGCCATGCGCGGATGGTCGACAACGGCACGGAGCGAGCGCGAACCGATGTTTCCGGTGGCCCACTGCACGACCCGCAGGATCCGCTCCGGACGCCGGAGGCGCCGGGGATGCCGTGGACTCACCCCTCGTCCTCCATCCCTCCGCCGTCCATGCCCGCATCCGGCTCCACACCGAAGGTGTTGTACGCCATGGCCTGCAGGCGGTACGCGCCGACGACGAACACGAACTCCATCAACTGCGGCTCGTCCAGTTCCTTCGCCAGTTCCGCGTACAGCGCGTCCGAGAGCGAGGAGGCGGTGTCGAGTTCGTCCACCGCCCGGTTCACCAGGGTGTCCACGCCGCGGCGTACTCCTTCGACCTCTTCGTCCGTGACACCGGCCTCCCGGGCCAGCAGTACGTGATGCGCCCACTCGTACCGGCAGCGGTTGCGCCAGGCGACCCGGAGGACCGCCAGTTCCCGCATCCGGGCCGGCAGCGTGCCGCGGTAGACCAGTTGGGTGGAGAACGTCAGGAAGGCCCTGGCCAGGCGCGGGTGGTTCAGCAGCAGGCCGAGCGCGTTGGACGGCGGGACAGTACGGCCGCCCGTGAGCGGTCGCAGGGCCTCGGCGTCCCAGTCCTCGTACGGTATCGGCGGCAGCCTCGTCACGTGTTGCGGCCCCCGTTCACACCGATGATCTGCCCGGTGATGTAGCCGGCCTCCTCGCTGACCAGGAAGGAGCAGGTCGCGGCGATGTCCTCGGGGCGGCCCACGCGGCGGACGGGGGTGCGGGCGATGTGGTCCTCGACGGTGCCGCCGAGGCGCTGCTCGCGCTCGGCCGTGCGCAGCATCGGGGTGTCGACGAACCCCGGAGGTATCGCGTTGACGGTGATGCCCCGCGGGCCCAGCTCCAGTGCGAGGGACTTGGTCAGCCCGTTCACCGCGGACTTGGCGGCGACGTAGTGCGCCATGAACGGCTGCCCCGAGTGGGTACTGGAGGAGGAGATGTTCACGATCCGGCCCCAGCGGCCCTCCCACATGTCCGGCAGGGCCGACTGCACGCAGTGGAAGACGCCGTTCAGGTTGATGTCGACGATCCGCTGCCAGTCGGCGAACGACAGGTCGCCGAAGCGCGTGAAGCCGTCCCTGCCTGCCGCGTTGACCAGCACGGAGACGGGGCCGAGACGCTCGCGCACCGCGTCCATCGCCTTGTCGACCTGGGCCCGGTCGGTGACGTCGACGGCGAGCCCGTAGGCCTCCGGCGCCGGGACCAGGTCCAGTACGGCGACCTTCAGCCCGTCGGCTGCGAGCCGGCGGGCGACGGCCAGGCCGATGCCGGAGGCGCCGCCCGTGACGACCGCCGTCCGCACCGGTACGGCGGCTGTCGCCGTCATGCGAAGGCCTCGTCACCCACGATGGTCGTCCGGTGCAGCAGTCGCTCGGAGTTCTCGTCGTACGGCAACGCCCGGTGCAGGATCCCGGTGTTGTCCCACACGACCAGGTCGCCGACCTCCCAGTCGTGGGTGTAGCGGAACCGCTCCTGGGTGGTCCAGTCGAGCAGGTCGTCGAGGAGGGCACGGCTCTCCTCGGGGTCCATTCCGACGACGTGGTCGGCGGTGGCACCGGCGACGAGCGAACGGCGGCCGTCCCGGCGCCGCCACACCAGGGACATCTCGTGAGCGGGCTGGGTGCGCCAGCCGGCCAGCTCCTCCGGGGTGGGGTCCGGGGTCACCAGCCGTTGCGCCGCCTCGAAGGTGTGCACCACCCGCAGGGTCTCGTAGCGTTCGCGGTCCTTGACCGGCAGGTTCTCGTAGGCGGCGTAGGTACTGGCGAAGTCCGTGCCGCCGCCCGCCGTGGCCACGTGCCGGGCGGTGAGCGTGGTCGCCCTGACGGGCACGTCGTCGCTGGTGCCGTCGAGGTGCCAGAAGAAGGCGCCCTTGAGGTACTTGGCGCTCGCGCTCTTCTCCGGGTTGATCGAGATGGGGAAGATCTCCTGACCGCGCAGCGCGACCACCTCGCCGAGCCGGCGGCTGAACGCCAGCTGCCGCTCGTCGTCGAGGTGCAGCCCGCGCACGACCAGCACACCGCGCCACTTGAGCGCCTCGACGCAGCGATGCACGAAGGTGTCGTCGAGCGGGTCCGCGACACCCGTGAACTCCACGCCGAGCGACGGGCGTACGGCCTTCGAGTCGATCATGAAAACTCCCCTTTCGTTTGTGAGAACCATATTCTCCTCGTGGTGGGGGCGGGAAGTGAAGAGCATGAGATTCTCGTGTTCGAGTCCTTGATTCGCACAAAGTGAGAATGTAGTTTCCAGCCCAACCGAGCAAGGAGGCTGGGATGCGCTTGCAGAACAAGGTGGTGATCGTCACCGGGGCAGGCCAGGGCATCGGTGAGGGATACGCCAGGGCACTGGCCGCCGAGGGCGCGCGGGTCGTGGTGGCGGACCTGAACGAGGAGCAGGGCAGGCGCGTCGCCAAGGACATCGGCGACGCGCTCTTCGTCGCGGTCGATGTGGCCGACCCCTCCTCCGCCGCGCAGCTCGCCGCCACGGTGATGGATGAGTACGGCTCCATCGACCACCTCGTCAACAACGCGGCGATCTTCCACGGGATGCGCCGCGAGGGCATCGTCACCGTCGACTACGACTACCTGGACCGGTTCCTCAGGGTGAACCTGCTCGGCGCCCTGCACGTCACCCGCGCGGTGCTGCCGCACCTGAAGGAGGGCGCGGCGATCGTCAACCAGTCGTCCACCGCCGCCTGGCAGGCCACCGGCTTCTACGGACTCGCCAAGGCCGGCGTCAACCACCTCACCGTCTCGCTGGCCTCCGAACTCGGACCGCGCGGCATCCGCGTCAACGCCATCGCGCCCGGGCCGACGGACACCGAGGCGACCCGCAGCATCATCCCGGAGGCGCACCGCTCGGCCATGGTGCAGTCCTTCCCCCTCAAGCGCATGGGGACCCCGGCGGACCAGGCGGGCGCGCTGGTGTTCCTGCTCTCCGACGACGCGGCCTGGGTCACCGGCCAGATCCTCGCCGTGGACGGCGGATCGCTGGTGCGGCTGTGAGCGCGCCCGCCGGCAGGTCCCAGCTGATCGACGGCAAACTCCTCACCGCCGACACCACGTTCCCCACCTACAACCCCGCCACCGGTGAACTCCTCGGCCACGCCCCCGACGCCACCACCGCCAACGCCGAGGCCGCCGTGGCCGCCGCCCGCCGCGCCTTCGACACCACCGGCTGGTCCACGGACCGCGACCTGCGGCTGCGCTGCCTGCGCCAGCTCCACCAGGCCCTCGACGAGCACCGCGAGGAACTGCGCGAACTGACCATCGCCGAGGTCGGCGCCCCACGCCAGCTCACCCACGGCCCGCAGCTCGACGAGCCCATCGGCATAGTCAAGTTCTACGCCGACCTGCTGGAGGCCTACGAGTTCTCCGAGGACCTCGGCGAGGTCGAGCTGCGCGGCCAGCGCCACCACCGCTGGGTGGAGAAGGAAGCGGCCGGCGTTGTCGCCGCGATCCTGCCGTACAACTACCCCAACCAGCTCGCCCTCGCCAAGCTCGCCCCCGCCCTCGCCGCGGGCTGCACCGTCGTCCTCAAGGGCGCCCCGCAGACCCCGCTCACCACCCTCGCCCTCGGCGAACTCATCGCCGAGCACACGGACATACCGCCCGGCGTGATCAACGTGCTCAGCTCCGCCCGCCCCGAGGTCGGCGAACTGCTCACCACCCACCCCGACATCGACGTGGTCACCTTCACCGGCGCCACCACCACCGGCCGCCGGATCATGGCCGCGGCGGCGGACTCCGTCAAGCGGGTCTTCCTCGAACTCGGCGGCAAGTCGGCCATGATCGTCCTGGAGGACGCCGACTTCGTGAAGGCCGGCATGTTCGCCGCGTTCACCATCTGCTCCCACTCCGGCCAGGGCTGCGCCCTCACCTCACGCCTGCTCGTGCCGCGCGAACACCACGACCGGATCGTGGAGTTGGTGGCCGCGGGCATGGCGCGCGTGAACGTCGGCGACCCGACCGACCCCAGGACCACCATGGGCCCGCTGATCAGCGAGCAGCAGCGCGACAAGGTCGACGGCCTGGTCCGCCGGGCCGTCGAGGCGGGCGCGACCCTGGTGCGGGGCGGCAACCGCATCGAGCCCGGCTACTTCTACGAACCCACCCTCCTCGCGAACGTCGAGCCGGACAGCGAGATCGCCCAGGAGGAGGTCTTCGGCCCCGTCCTCGCCGTGATCCCCTTCGACGACGAGGAGGACGCGGTCCGGATCGCCAACAACTCCCGCTACGGCCTGTCCGGCGCCGTGCACAGCGCCGACGAGCAGCGCGCGATCCGTCTCGCCCGGCGCATCCGCACCGGCACCTTCTCCATCAACGGCGGCAACTACTTCGCGCCCGACGTGCCCTTCGGCGGCTACAAGCAGTCCGGCGTCGGCCGGGAGAGCGGCCGTTCGGGATTCGAGGAGTTCCTGGAGGAGAAGTCGTTCGCCCGGGTCGTCGTGCCCCTGGAGCAGGCATGAGGCCTCTGGAGGGCATCCGGGTCCTCGAAGTCGCGATGTACGGCTTCGTGCCCTCGGCCGGAGCCGTGCTCGCCGACTGGGGCGCGGACGTCGTCAAGGTCGAACACGCCGTGAACGGCGACCCGCAGCGCGGACTGCGCCAGACCGGCACCTTCAGGGTCGAGGGCGACCCCAACCCCAACGTCGCGCACGCCAACCGCGGCAAACGGTCCATCGGCCTCGACATCGCACGGCCCGAGGGACGCGAGGTGCTGTACGAACTGGCCAAGGACGCCGACGTGTTCCTCACCAGCTTCCTGCCCGCCTCCCGGGCCCGCCTAGGGATCGACGTCGACGACATCCGCGCCGTCAACCCACGAGTCGTGTACGCCCGAGGGAGCGCGCTCGGGCCGCGCGGCCCCGAGGCGGACCGGGGCGGCTACGACATGACCGCCTTCTGGGCCCGCGCCGGCACCGCCGCCAGCATCACCCCGCCCGGCACCGAGGGACTGATCAGCCCACCCGGACCGGCCTACGGCGACACCGTCTCCGGCACCAACCTGGCCGGCGGGATCGCGGCCGCCCTGCTGCGCCGCGAGCGCACCGGGGAGGCAGCGGTGGTGGACGTCTCCCTGTTCGGCAGCGGCCTGTGGGCGATGGGCCACGCCATCGGGCTCTCCCTGCACCTGGAGCGGGCCTGGGAGGGCGTACGGCCCAGCGCCCACGGCTCGCCCAGCAACCCGCTCTCCGGCCTCTACCGGACGGCCGACGACCGCTACATCTCCTTCGTCATGCTCCAGCCGGCGAGGTTCTGGCCGGGCGTCTGCCACTGCCTGGGGCGGCCGGACCTCGCCGAGGACCCCCGGTTCGCGACCGGCGAGGCCATCGCCGGGCACACCGAGGAGGCGGTGAAGATCCTCCGGGAGATCATCGCCGGGGGCACCCTCGCCGAGTGGTCCGAGCGGTTCGCCGCCCTCGACGGGCCGTGGGCCCCCGTCCAGGACACCCTCCAGGCCGCCGCCGACCCGCAGGCCCGCGCCAACGGCTACCTCGGACCCGCCGGTGACCTCGAACTCGTCGCCAGCCCCGTCCAGTTCGACGTCGAGGACATCCCCCTCGGCCCCGCACCGGAGTTCGCCGCGCAGACCGAGGAGATCCTCGCCGAGCTCGGCTACGACTGGGACCGCATCCTCGCCCTGAAGGCGAGCGGCGCGGTCACCTGACCCCGCACTTCCTCAGAGCCTGTGTCATACCCCCGGCCGGGCGTATGGCACAGGCTCTCACCCCCTCGGACGACGCCGTCCGAGCCCTTCGAGGAGGCACCATGCGCAGGCTGCTGATCGGCGCGGTCACCGTGACCGCGGTGCTGCTGGCCGGCTGTTCCACGCGCTCCGACGACACCACCGGCTCCGACGCCGCACACGACGCGAGCCCCACCGCGAGCGGATCGGGTTCATCCAGCGCCGACTTCGGCACGCTGAAGGACGTGTGCGGTCCCGGCACCGCCAAGTCCTCCACCTCCCAGGGCGTCACCGCCGACCAGATCCAGGTGGGCGTGATGTCCGACGTCGGCTTCACCAAGAACTCCGAGTTCGTGGACGCCGCCAAGGTGTTCACCTCCTGGTGCAACGACGCGGGCGGCATCAACGGCCGCAAGCTCGTCCCCGTCACCCGCGACACCAAGCTGACCGAGGTCCGCCAGGGTGTCCTGGAGGCGTGCAAGGCGGACTTCGCGCTCGTCGGCGGCGGCTCCGCGCTGGACAGCCTCGGCGTGCAGGACCGCCTCAAGTGCCTGCTGCCCAACTTCCCCGGCCAGTCCAGCCAGATCGGCGCCATCGGCTCCGACCTCCAGGTGATGGCCTCCCAGCCCGTCGCCGGGTACTTCCAGTACGCCGGCTACTACACGTGGCTGCTGAAGGACAAGTACCCGGACTCGGCGAAGAAGGTCGGCATCATCGCCGGTGACTCGCCCGTCACCAAGGTGATGGCCGCCCAGTTCAAGGAGGCCGTGGCCGGCCTCGGCGGAACCGTCTCGTACAGCGACCTCTACCCCGCGGCCGGGGTCTCCGACTGGACGCCGTACGCCCAGTCGATCAAGAACAAGGGCGTCAAGGGCCTGGTGTTCCTCGGTGACTTCGCCTCCCTGGCCAAACTGGAACAAGCCCTCACCGACATCGGCTACACACCGGACTGGATCGACGCCAACAGCAACGCCTACGGCCCGGCCTTCCTCCAACTCGCCGGCACCGCCCTGGCCAAGCAGCACAACTACGCCGAACTGTTCGCCACCGCCCCGCTGGAGAGCGCCGCTTCGAACCCCGCCACCCAGCAGGTCATCGACCTCTACAAGAAGTACGCGCCGGACAAGCAGGTCACCTACCCGGCCCTGCGCGCCTTCTCCGCCTGGCTGCTGTTCGCCACGGCGGCCCGCGACTGCGCCACCCTCACCCGCACCTGCGTGTACGGCAACGCGGTGAAGAACACCGACTGGACGGCGGGCGGCCTGCAGGCCCCCTTCGACCTCACCTCGAAGCAGCCGACCAAGTGCTACTCCATCGTCGAGGCGACCAGCAAGGGCTGGCAGGCGGCCGACTTCGCCCCGGACCAGGGCGCCTACCGCTGTGACGCCCCCGTCTACAAGTACCAGGCCGACTACGGCAAGCCGGCCACGCTCGCGAGCGTCGGCAAGTCGATGGCCGACCTGAAATGAAACCGGAGATGAGTCACGTGAAGGTACGTGTCGACCCCGAGCGCTGCCAGGGCCACACCCTGTGCGCCATGCGGGCGCCGAAGGTCTTCGACCTGAGCGAGATCGACGGGCATTCCTCACCGGTCACCGAGGACGTCCCCGCCGACCAGGAGGACGCGGTGGTCGAGGCCGTCCGCTCCTGCCCCGAACGCGCCATCAGCGTGTTCTGAGCCGCACCCGGCGGACCGAGAGGAAGCCACCCCATGACGACCGCACCGGACGACACCGGAGACGAGGCCCGCAAACAGCCCCGGGTCCACTTCGACCGGCACGCCCCCGAGTACCGGCACCACTTCGAGGAGAAGACCCAGGAGTTCCACACCGGCTGCCCGCTGGCCTGGTCCGACACCTACGGCGGCCACTGGGTCGCCGCCGGCAACCGCGAACTGCTCGCCTTCGCCCGGGCCGGCGAGAAGCTCTCCAACGACCACGACGTGCACGGCGAGCGCCGCGGCTACCAGGGCATCAGCATCCCGCCGCCGCCCCGCGGCAGGGGGCTGCGCGGCGGCTTCCTGGAGATGGACCCGCCCGAGCAGCGCGCCTACCGGGGCGCCCTCAACCCCTATCTCTCCCCGGCGGCGATCAAGCGCTGGATCCCCTTCATCGACGAGGTGACCCGGGCCTGCCTCGACGAACGGATCGAGAGCGGCCGTATCGACTTCGTCGACGACCTCGCCAACATCGTCCCCGCCGTCTTCACGCTCGCCATGATGGGCATCCCGCTGAAGAAGTGGGAGCTGTACAACGAACCCGCGCACGCCGGTGTCTACACCCCGCCCAACTCCCCGGAGATGGCCAGGGTGGTGCAGGCCCACATGGCGATGCTCAAGGACATCGGCGCCACCCTCCAGGAGGTCCGGGCGAACCCACGCCCCGGCCTCGTCGACGCCCTCGTCCGCATGGAGTTCGACGGCGAGGCTCCGGCGGAGGCGGACCTGGTCGGCGCCCTCGCCCTGCTCATCGGCGGTGGCTTCGACACCACGACCGCCCTGACCGCACACGCCCTGGAGTGGCTCTCCGAGCACCCGGAGGAGCGGGAGCGCCTCAGCCGCGAGCGGGACACCCTCCTCGACACGGCCACCGAGGAGTTCCTGCGCTACTTCACCCCGGCGCCCGGGGACGGCCGTACGGTCGCCGAGGACTGCGAGATCTCGGGCAAGCAGTTCAGGGAGGGCGACCGGCTCTGGCTGTCCTGGGCGATGGCCAACCGCGACCCGGCGGTCTTCGCCGACCCCGACACCGTCGACCTCGCCCGCGGCGGCAACCGGCACACCGCCTTCGGCCTCGGCATCCACCGCTGCATCGGTTCCAACGTGGCCCGTGCGGTCTTCAAGCGGATGCTGCTCCATGTCCTCGACCGCGTCCCGGACTTCGTCTGCGATCCCGAGGGCACGGTCCACTACGAGACCATCGGCGTCATCCAGGGCATGCGCCACCTTCCCGCCGCCTTCACCCCGGGCCGCCGGCTCGGCCCCGGCCTGGCGGAGACCCTGGAGACCCTCCAACGCGCCTGTGACGAGCAGGGGTTGGCGGAACCGGTGACGATACGCAAGGCGGAGGCGAAGCTCCGTTGAGCACGCCCGACGAGAAGCCCGGAGCCGCCCGCCCCCGGCCCGTGACCGCCCCGGAGACCGAGTTCTTCTGGACGTCCGGCCGCGACGGACGGCTCCGCTTCCGTACCTGCGGCTCCTGCTCGTCCCTGATCCACCCGCCGCAGCCCGTCTGCCGGTACTGCCGGGGCCGCGCCGACGGCCTCCGCGAGGTCTCGGGCCGCGCCACGCTCATCGGTTTCACGGTCAACCACCGCTTCCCCTTCCCCGGCCTGCCCACCCCGTTCCTCGTCGCCCAGGTGGCGATCGAGGAGGACCCACGGGTCCGGCTGACCACCAATGTCGTCGGCTGCACACCGGAGGAACTGCGCCTCGGCATGCGCATGGAGGCCGTGTTCGAGCAGGTGGCGGACGTCTGGCTGCCGCTGTTCCGGCCGTGCGCCGAGCAGCCCCCGCCCGCACCGCTGCCCACCGACGAACCCTCACCCGAGCGCATGCGGGAACACGTCCGTACGGCCCCCGTCCCCCGCCGGTTCGAGGAGCGCGCGGTGATCAGCGGCGCCGGAGCCTCCCGGATCGGCCGCCGCCTCATGGCCCCGCCCCTCGAACTCACCGTGGAAGCCTGCGAGAAGGCCGTTGCCGACGCCGGCCTCACCTTCGACGACATCGACGGCCTCGCCACCTACCCGGGCGGCGGCGCCTACGGCGGCTTCGCCGAGGGCGGGATCACGGCACTGGAGTCGGCGCTCGGCATCCACCCGGTCTGGCACAACGGCGCGGGGGAGACCTTCGGCCCCGGCGGTTCGCTGATCGCCGCGATGCTGGCGGTCGCGAGCGGGCTGGTGCGGCACGTGCTGTGCTTCCGTACGGTCTGGGAGTCGACGTATGCCGAACTGCTGAAGCAGGGCAGCATCCGGGCAGCTCAACCCGCGGGTCCCGAGGGCTGGTTCAAGCCGTTCGGTGCCGTCTCCCCGGCGACGATGCTCGCGATGAACGCCCAGCGGCACATGCACCGCTACGGCACCACCCGCGAGACCCTCGGCTGGATCGCCCTCAACCAGCGCGCCAACGCCGCCCGCCACCCGGACGCGATCTACCGCGACCCGCTCACCATGGACGACTACCTCTCCGCACGCACCGTCACCACCCCCTTCGGCCTGTACGACTGCGACGTCCCCTGCGACGCCGCGACGGCCGTCGTCGTCTCCGCCGCCGAGACGGCATCCGACCTTCCCAAGCCCCCGGTCCGCTTCGAGGCGGTCGGGACCCAGATCCTCGAACGCCCGGAGTGGGACCAGTCCACCCTCACCCACGAACCGCAGGTGCTCGGTCAGGCCGCCCACCTGTGGACCCGTACCGACCTGCGCCCCGCCGACGTGGACGTGGCCCTCCTCTACGACGGATTCACCTTCAACTGCCTGTCCTGGATCGAGGCGCTCGGCTTCTGCGGCATCGGTGAGGCCCGGGACTTCCTGGACGGCGGCAAGAACATCGCCCGCGACGGGGTACTGCCTCTCAACCCGCACGGCGGCCAGCTCTCGCACGGCCGCACCCACGGCATGGGCCTGGTGCACGAGGCGGTGCTCCAGCTGCGCGGCGAGGCCGACACCCGCCAAGTGGCCGGCGCGCGTACCGCGGTGGTCTCCAGCGGCGGGCTCACCCCCAGCGGCGTACTCCTGCTCAGGACGGACGGATGACCTCCAGGACGGTCGAATGACCTCGCTCGAACCCGAACTCACCCATGCGGTACGGCGGCTGGTGGCCGACGTCCACGGAGTCCCCGCCTCCGGGCTGCTGGCCGAGGTGCCACGCCCGCAGGCCGTGATCGTGGCCCTGCACGGGGGCGCCACCACCTCCGCCTACTTCGACCATCCGGGCCACCCCCGCCTCTCTCTCCTGCGCACCGCGGCTGCCGCGGGCTTCACCGTCCTGGCCCTGGACCGCCCCGGCTACGGCAGTTCGGCCGGGCACGAGGACCGGATGGGTACTCCCGAGCAGCGCACCGACTTCGCCTACGAGGCCGTGGCCGCGCTGCTGGACGGCCAGGAGCGCGGCCACGGCGTGTTCCTCTGGGCGCACTCGGCGGGCTGCGAACTCACCGTACGCATGGCGAGCGACCGGCGGGGCGCCGATCTGCTGGGCGTGGAGCTGGCCGGGATGGGGCGTGTCCACCACCCCCGTTCGGTGCTGGCGATGGAGGAGTGGCGGCGCGATCCGACGCGCACCCGGCCCAACCTCCGCCGGGCGCTGTGGGATCCACCGCACGCCTACCCGCCCGACGTGTACGGCGGCCGGCACATCGGCTCCGCCTCGCCCGCCTACGAGGGGCACCGGGAGAACTGGCAGCAGGAATTCGCCAGGCTGTCCGCGCAGGTGCCGGTGCCCGTCCACATCACCCTCGCCGAGCACGAGCAGGTGTGGGCCAACGGCCCCGAAGGACTCGCGGACCTCGCCTCCATGTTCACCGGATCGCCCCGCGTCGTCGTGCACGAGCAGGCGGGCGCCGGTCACAACACCAGTGTCGGCCGCACCGCCCCCGCCTACCACCTGCACGTCCTCGCCTTCGTGGAGGAGTGCGCGCTCGGCGTCCGGGCGCTGCCCGTGGAGAGGCGGCACCGGGATGGGTGAGGCCCCGGACGCGGCACTGCTCGCCGTACGGCTCGTGCTGGGCGCGGTCATGGTCGCGCACGGCTGGAACCACTGGCGCGGCCCGGGCGGGATCGACGGCACCGCGGGCTGGTTCGGCGGCCTCGGCCTGACCCGGCCCCGGCTGCAGGCCTGGCTGAGCGTGCTCACCGAACTCGGGGCGGGCGGCCTGCTCGCGCTGGGCCTGCTGACCCCGCTCGCCTGCGCGGCCGTACTGTCGGTGACGCTGGTCGCCGGACTCCTCGCCCACCGGCCGCACGGCTTCTTCGTGTTCAAGGAGGGCTACGAGTACGTCCTCGTCCTCGGCACGCTCGCGGTCGCACTCGGCGCCTGGGGACCGGGCAGATACGCACTGGACACGGCGGCGGACATCACGGTGACCGGATGGACGGGGGGCGGTGTCGTGCTCGCGGTGGGCGTGGTGGCCACCGCCGGACTGCTGGCGCTGTTCTGGCGCCCGGGGAAGACGACCTGACGTGAGGAGGGCACCCATGCGTGTGGGCTTCATCGGACTGGGCAGCCAGGGTGGGCCCATGGCCCGGCGGATCGCCGGGGCGGGACACGAGACGACCCTGTGGGCCCGCAGGCCCGCCACGCTCGCCCCGTTCGCCGACAGCGGTGCCAGGACGGCAGGCTCGCCCGCCGAACTGGCCGCCGCGAGCGACCTGGTGTGCCTGTGCGTCGTCGACGACGCCGACGTCGAGCAGGTGGTCACCGGCCCGGACGGCGTCCTCGCCGGGCTGCGCCGGGGCGGGGTGATCGCCGTCCACTCCACCGTGCACCCCGACACCTGCCGCCGGTTGGCGGCGGTGGCCCGGGCCTCCGGTGTCTCCCTCCTCGACGCACCGGTCAGCGGGGGCGGCCGGGCCGCCGAACAGGGCATCCTGCTCGTCATGGCGGGCGGCGACCCCCAGGTCTTCGCCTACTGCCGGCCGGTGTTCGAGACGTACGGCGACCCCGTGGTCCACCTCGGGCCCACCGGCTCCGGACAACTCGCGAAGATCCTCAACAACGTGCTGTTCACCGCCCAGTTGGGGCTCGCCGCCGACGCGCTCGGGGTGGGTGCCGCCCTCGGCCTGGACCGGGCCGAGCTGTCCCGGGTCCTGCCCCGCGGGAGCGCACGCAGTTTCGCACTGGACCGGGTGGCCGACTCGGGCGGTACCCTCGATCGCATCGCCGCCCACGCGGGGGGACTGCTCGCCAAGGACGTCCGGCTGTTCGCCGACATCGCGGACACGGCCGGTGCCGACACGGCGTCGGCACTCCGCGGGGCCGCGCTCGCCGCCCTGGCCGCGATGGGGAAATGAGGCCAATCCAGTACGCCCTCTCGCCCTGCCGAGGCGCCCCTACATAGTGTGGGCGGGCACCTCTCCAACGGCGGAAGGGGCCCCACGTGGTGTCCGCGAGGCGTCAGCAGATCCTGGAAGCGGCCCTGGAGGTCTTCGCCGAACGCGGGTTCAAGGGCACCTCGATCGACGCGGTGGCCGAGCGCGCCGGCCTCACCCGGCAGGGCGTGCTGCACTACTTCCCGAGCAAGAAGCGGCTGCTCCTCGACCTCCTCGCCTTCCGCGAGGAGCTCGCCCGGGAGCACCTCGCAGGACGCAGGCTCGGCGAGGACTGGGCCGGCGACTTCGCCGAGGCCGTGGCCTTCGAAGTGCACCATCCCTCGCTCGCCACCGTGCAGACCGTGGTCCTCGCCGAGGCGGTCACCGGCCAGGAACCGGCCTGCGGCTACGTCCGCGAACGCAGCCGGTCCCTCCAGGAGCATCTCACCGCCCATCTGATCGAGCGATACGGAGAGCGGCTGCCCAGCGGACTGGACCCGCGGACCGCCGCGGCCGCTGTCTTGGCCCTCATCGAAGGCGTCCACCAGCTGTGGCTCGTCGACCAGGACGCCGAGCGCTACCCCCGGATCGTGCGCGAGGCGCTGTCCGTGCTGCTCGGCACCGACAGCGTCCCGGAGCCTCAACTGCCGCTGACGAACGGATAGATGCGGGTGAAGTCGACGTCCGGCTCGGCCGTGGCGAACGCCTCCCACACCGCCTCCGTGACGGCGGCGAGCGCCGCGGGCGTGTCCGTCTCGTCCACCTCGCGCAGATACAGCCGCAGGTCCTTGGCCATCAGCGAGTTGCTGAACCCCGAGGCGTAGCGACCGGTCAGCACCTCCTGCGGGAATTTGTCGATCGTGGCCCCGCTGCGACCGCTGGACGCGTTGAGCACGTCCAGCAGCACACCCATGTCCAGTCCGGCGGCCCGCGCGAAGGCCACGGCCTCGCTGGCCGCCGCGAGCGCGCTCGCGGACAGGAAGTTGTTGGCGAGCTTCAACGCCTGCGCCTGCCCCGGACGGTCACCGACCCTGCGTCTGCGGTCGCTCAGCCCCGCGAGCACCGGTTCGACGTGCGCGCAGTCCTCGTCGGAGCCGGCGTACATGACCATCAAGGTGCGTTTCCGTGCCCCCGCGACTCCGCCCGACACGGGCGCGTCGACGTACGCCATCCCGGTGGCGGCCAGTTGACGGGCTGCCGCCACTCCCACGGTGGAGGTGTCCACGACGTGGGTGACCCGCCGGTCCCTCGTGGCGAGGAGGTCACCCACGACGTTCCCGCAGACCGTGCCGTCCGGCAGGCTCAGCACCACCGTGCCGACGGCTCGGGCCACCTCCGCCGGGTTCGGTGCCCAGCGGGCGCCGTCGGGGGTGCGGGCCGGACCGGCGGCGTCGTAGGCCACCACCTCGAAGCCGCCGCGCACCAGGTTCGTCGCCAGCGCCCCGCCCATGTTGCCCAGCCCGATGAAGCCCACCGCCCGGGTCCCGCTCATACCGCTTCCCGGGCGGCCCGTACCTGGCGGAGGACCGCCGACGCCTCGTTCCCGGCCGGCGCGCCGCAGTAGGCGGTCAGCTGGAAGAGGAGTTCGTCGATCTCGGCGTCGGTGACACCGGCGCGTGGGGCTGCCTCCAAGTGGATGCGGAAGGCACCCATCCGGCCCGTCGCGGCCGTCATCGCCAGCACCAGCAGACTGCGGTCGCGCCTGCTCAGCGGCCCGCCACGGGCCCAGACACCCCAGGCCGTCGCCGTGACGAAGTCCTGGTACCCGTCCGGCAGGGTGTCCGCGGCGGCCGTGCCGTCGTCGCCGATCACCTCACGGCGCACCGTCCGTGCGGCCCGCTGCGCTGCTTCGTCGTACATGAGTCATCCCCTCCGTGGTCGGCCGAGGCTCGCGCTGACGGTCTTGAGCTGTGCGTACTCGTACAGTGCCGCCAGGCCCTTCTCCCGGCCGTGGCCGCTGTTCCGGTAGCCGCCGAACGGCGTCTCGATGGTGAGCGGGCCGCCGTTCACCGACACCTGCCCCGCTTCGATCCGCTCGGCGAGCCGCAGCCCGCGCGCCAGGTCGCCGCTCCACACCACCACCACGGTGCCCATCGCGAGGGCGGGGGCCAGGGTCCGGCAGGCCTGGTTGAGGGGCAGGTTCCAGGGGGTGATCACGCCGACCACGCCGTACGGCTCGTAGCGCGTGTACGTGTGGACGCCCGCCCCCTGCTCGATGACCTGCCCGTGGCCGGCGGCCCGTACCACCCCCGCGTAGTAGCGGAAGTAGGCCGCCGACATGTCCGTCTCCAGCCGCAGCTGCGCGGGGACCTTCCCGGTGCATTCCCGCTCCAGCCGCATCAGGGTGCCGGCGTCGGCCTCGATCGCGTCCGCGATGCGATGCAGGACCGCTCCGCGCTCGGTGGGGGAGCGGGCGGCCCAGCCGTGCCGGGCCCGTTCCGCCGCGGCGACGGCACGTCCGATGTCGGCCGCGTCCCCGGCCGCGATCTCGTCGCCGGGCAGCCGGGCAGCCGGATCGAGCGTCGCCAGCCGGGTGCCGCCCGCCGGCGGCTCGGGACGGCCGTCGATCCAGTGGTCGTGGCGTGTCGTCAAGGGCGTCCTCCACTCGTGGGAAGCACGGGACCGATGACCCGACCATAGGTTCCATATGCAGAATACGGAAACGCTATTCTCCAAATCAGAGACGATTGTTATCGTGGGGCTGTCAACCGATCGGAGGTTCCCACTGATGGCGCACTTCCCGAAGCCCGCCGAGGGCAGCTGGACCGAGCACTTCAAGATCGGTACGGAGCCGGTCTCCTACGCGGACTCGATCTCACCGGAGTTCTACGAACGGGAGCGGGACGCCATCTTCCGGCGGACCTGGCTGAACGTCGGGCGGGTCGAACAACTGCCCCGCAAGGGCAGTTACTTCACCAAGGAGCTGGACGCGGCCCGCGCCTCCGTCGTCGTGGTGCGCGGCACCGACGACGTGGTGCGCGCCTTCCACAACATCTGCCGCCACCGCGGCAACAAGCTGGTGTGGGACGACTATCCCCGCGAGGAGACC
Source organism: Streptomyces sp. NPDC058464 (assembly GCF_042721035.1). Taxonomy (NCBI): domain Bacteria; kingdom Bacillati; phylum Actinomycetota; class Actinomycetes; order Kitasatosporales; family Streptomycetaceae; genus Streptomyces; species Streptomyces sp. NPDC058464. The sequence continues at coordinate 4,027 of NZ_JBHXMA010000001.1, read as the reverse complement.
AAGGGCACCTGCCGTGCCTTCACCTGCAAGTACCACGCCTGGCGCTACGACCTGGAGGGCAAACTCGCCTTCGTCCAGCAGGAGTCGGAGTTCTTCGACGTCGACAAGTCGAAGTACGGGCTGCTGGCCGTGCAGACCGAGGTCTGGGAAGGGTTCGTCTTCGTCAATCTCGACCCCGACAACACCACTCCACTACGGGACTACCTCGGCCGGTTCGCCCACGGCATCGAGGGCTACCCCTTCCACAAGCTCACCCAGGTGCACAAGTACCGTGCCGAGATCGGCAGCAACTGGAAGCTGTTCATCGACGCGTTCGCCGAGTTCTACCACGCGCCGATCCTGCACTCCGGCCAGTACGTCTCCGAAGAGGCCGCCAAGATCAAGAAGTACGGCTACGAGGCGCTGTCGTACGACATCGACGGCCCGCACAGCATGGTCTCCTCCTGGGGCGGCATCGCTCCGCCGAAGGAGCGGGCGATGGTCAAACCCGTCGAACGGGCCCTGCGCAGTGGCCTGTTCGGGCCCTGGGAGGCTCCCGACATCGGCCTGACCACCGAGCAGCTGCCCCCGGCGATCAACCCCACCCGCAGCAAGGTCTGGGGCATGGACTCGTTCGTCTTCTTCCCCAACTTCATGCTGCTCCTCTGGCGGCCGAACTGGGTGCTGACCTACCACTACTGGCCGACGTCCCACAACACCCACATCTTCGAGGGCACCTGCTACTTCGTCCCGCCCGAGAACGCCTTCCAACGGCTCCAGCAGGAACTCGCGGTGGTGTCCTTCAAGGAGTACGGCCTGCAGGACGGCAACACCCTGGAGGCCACCCAGACCATGCTGGAGTCGCGCACCGTGGACGGGTTCCCGCTGTGCGACCAGGAGGTCCTGCTGCGCCATCTGCACGCCACCGCACAGCGGTTCGTGCGCGCCCACGAGCAGCCGGCGGCACCGGCCCCCGCGTCCTGAGACGTCCATCGAGCAGAAGCAGACAGGGAGAGTGCAGAGTTGACTTTCTCCCCCTCGTGAACGAGGGGGATTCCTACGGCTCGCGCCGTGGGGCTTTCTGCTTCGTCGCCGACTGCCCGCCCGGAGTTCTCCGTTGAGGTCTTACACCGGCTCCACAGACTGTCACCGCCAGCCCGGCGGCCAGAAGGTTGTTCGCCGCGTTCACGTCCCGGTCATGGGTCGTGCCGCAGCCGTCACACGTCCACGTACGGACGTTGAGCGGCATCTTGTCCTTCAGGGTGCCGCATGCGGAGCACAGTCTGGAGGAGGGGAAGAAGCGGTCCACCGCGATCACTTCCCGCCCATACCAGGCGGCCTTGTACTCCAGCATGGAGCGGAACTCGCTCCAGCTCGCGTCCGAGATCGCCCGGGCGAGCATGTGGTTCCTGACCATGTTGCGCACGGTCAGGTCCTCGATCACGAGCGTTTGGTTCTCACGCACGAGTCGGGTGGTGATCTTGTGGAGCATGTCCCGGCGCCGGTCGGCGATCCGGGCGTGGATCTTGGCGACCTTGCACCGGGCTTTACGACGGTTGGCGCCGTCTCCCTTGGCCTTGCGGGACAGCTCCCGCTGGGCCTTGGCGAGACGGCCGCGGTCACGGCGCTCGTGTCGGGGATTGGCGATCTTCTCCCCGGTGGAGAGGGTCAGGAGGTGGTCCAGGCCGACGTCGACTCCGACCGCCGTGTCGATGGCGGGAAGCGGCCCGACGGTGGGGTCGTCGCAGAGCATGGAGACGAACCAGCGTCCAGCTGTGTCCTGCGAGACGGTCACGGTGGACGGCTGTGCTCCTTCGGGCAGCGGCCGGGACCACACGATCTCCAGCGGGTCCGTCATCTTCGCCAGGGTCAGCGCGCCGTTCCGGAAGCGGAAACCGCTGGTGGTGTACTCGGCGGACCTGCGCGACTTCTTCCGCGACTTGAAGCGCGGGTACTTCGCCCGCTTGGCGAAGAAGTGGGTGAACGCGGTCTGCAGATGCCGCAGTGTCTGCTGCAACGGCACCGAGGAGACTTCGTTGAGGAACGCCAGCTCCCCGGTCTTCTTCCACGCCGTCAGCATGGCCGAGGTGGCGTTGTAGTTGACCCTCTCCTGCCGCGTCCACGCCTCGGTACGGGCCGCCAGCGCCAGGTTGTAGACCTTCCGCACGCACCCGAACGTGCGCGACAGCTCGGCCGCCTGCGCATCGGTCGGATGGAAGCGGTACTTGAACGCACGCTTCACAGGGCTCGCGGCCATGCTCACAAACTAGCCTGGCTACAGGTGAGGATCAAACCTGCCGGTCAGAGCACCTGGATCCGCCTTGGCGGCCAATCCCAGCTCCTTGCCCTGCTCCGCAAGGGGTCTCGTTTCCTCCCCCGGCTGAAGCCGGAGGCATTCACGAAAGGACTCAGATGACCACGGTCTTTCCCGCCGGGTTCCACGAGCTGGAGCCGTTCGCGGACTGGGCGATCCACGGCGAGCGCGCCCGCTACGCCAAGCGCGTCGCCAGCACCATGGAGGAGTTGCAGGCCTTCTACGACGTGGCGTTCCCGCTGCTGCAGAAGGGCACCGTGTATCTGGAGCAGGTCGGTATAGAGGGTATCGGTGAGCAGGACCGGAACCTGCTGTGGGCGTTCTGCTCGCTGGTGACCGTCGCCTTCCCGGTGGAGGCGTGGGGCCAGCCGAGGGTCCCGGACAGCGGTCCCGCCGGCATCCACGCCGTCGTCGAACCCGCCGTGTGATGGCGGGCCGGGAGACGGAGCCACGGCCGCCCGTGCTCCTGCGGGCGGCCCGGCTCCTCGACGTCGACAAGGGCGAACTGGTCGAGCCGGGTGAGATGCTGGTGGTCGGCGAGCACATCGCCGAGATACAGCCGGAGAGGCTGCCCGAGGGTACGGTCGTCCACGAACTGGGGGACGTCACCCTCATGCCGGGCCTGATGGACATGGAGGTCAACCTCTTCCTCGGCGGCCCCGACCACCGCAGCCCGCTGATCCCGGTCCAGGAGGACCCGGCGCTGCGCACCCTGCGGGCGGTCGCCAACGCCCGCCGCACCCTTCACCGCGGGTACACGACCGTACGCAACCTCGGTCTCTTCGTGCAGACCGGGGGCGTGCTCCTGGACGTCGCCCTGAAGAAGGCGATCGACCTCGGGTGGGTGGACGGACCGCGCGTGGTGCCCGCCGGGCACGCGATCGCCCCGACCGGCGGGCACCTCGACCCGACCATGTTCCAGGCCTTCGCACCCGGCGTGCTGCCCCTCACCGTGGAGGAGGGCATCGCCAACGGCGTGGCGGAGGTGCGCAAGGCGGTCCGGTACCAGATCAAGTACGGGGCGAAGGTCATCAAGGTCTGCGCCTCCAACGGTGTCATGTCACACACCGGCCCGGCGGGCGCGCAGCAGTACTCGGACGAGGAACTGCGCGCCGCCGTCGACGAGGCACACCGGGCGGGCCTCAGGGTCGCCGCCCACTGCATGGGGGACGCGGCGATCCGGGCCGCCGTGGAGGCCGGCATCGACTGCATCGAGCACGGCTTCCTCGCGAGCGACGCCACCCTCGACCTGATGGTGGAGCGCGGCACCTTCCTGGTGGCCACCACGTATCTCACCGAGGGCATGAACACCGAGCACGCGGACCCGGAACTCCGCGCGAAGGCCGCCGAGGTCTTCCCTCGCGCCCGTGAGTCCACCGCCCGCGCGATCCGGCGCGGGGTCAAGGTGGCCTTCGGCACCGACGCGCCCGCCATCCCGCACGGCAAGGGCGCCCTGGAACTGCTCGCCCTCGTCGACCGGGGCATGCGGCCGCTCCAGGCCCTGCGCGCGGCCACCACGGTCGCCGCCGAACTGATCGGCGCCGACGACCGGGGCCGTCTGGGCCCGGGCCTGCTCGCCGACGTCATCGCCGTCCCGGGCGACCCGCTCGCCGACCTGTCCGTCGCGGGGCGGGTGTGCTTCGTGATGAAGGGGGGCCGGGTGTACCGCGACGACACGCAGGGGGCCTGACCGCCGTACGGGACGACAGTGGTGGCCCGGATGTTGTCCGGGCC